>CAYQRA010000336.1:0-5383 GCA_964419315.1 uncultured Saprospiraceae bacterium
ACCGATACCCTACGGCAAAAAATGGGAGCATCTGCCCTTGCTGCTGCAAAGGCACTCCAATACGACAACGCCGGAACGGTTGAATTCATCTACGATGAACGCTCGGGTGATTATTATTTCTTAGAGGTCAACACCCGCCTGCAAGTAGAACATCCCGTCACAGAAGAGATTACCGGTCTGGACTTGGTACAAATGCAAATTGAATCTGCTCAAGGCATTCCACTTCGGGTAGAACAATCAGATATTTCGGCTAAAGGTTATGCCCTAGAAGTTCGTTTATACGCCGAAGATGCAGCCAATGATTTCTTACCAGTATCCGGTATGATTTCCCAATGGGAAGTCCCCGATGTAGAAGGTTTGCGAGTAGAATCAGTCATTGCGACAGGTTCTAAAATTTCTATTTTTTATGACCCTATGATTGCTAAATTAATAGTCTGGGACGAAAATCGCCTAAGTGCTTTACGCAAAATGAGATTTGTCTTAAACAATTTGATTTGTTTAGGCTTGACCACCAATCAAGGGTTTTTATTGGCTTTGATAGAAAATGACCTGTTCCAACAAGGAAAATATGACACCCATTTTATTAGTAAAAATTTTGATAAAAAAGCATTGGCGAAAAAATCAAAAACGGCCATTCATCAATCATTAATTGCAACTAGCCTTTATCATCAAGCTGCTCGTCAAGCACAACAAAAATTTCTTCGAGCAATTCCTACGGGTTGGCGCAATAGTTTCTACGAACATCAAAAATTAACCTATCTCCTTGATCAAGAAGAACAAGAGGTGCGGTATCGATTTTTAAAAGATCATTTCGAATTTTTGGTAGAGGAGCAAAAATATATAGCCAAAATCATAAAGATCGGAAGCTCCCAAATTATATATGAATTGGATAGCGTTCAATTAACTTTTCAATTATCGCAAATTGAAAATCAAATTTTCACGCACAACGAAGGGGTGGGCAACCTGACTTTTCAATTAAAAGAACGGTTTCCTACTAAAGAAGCAGAAAAAGAAAAAGGAGCTTACACCGCGCCAATGCCCTCTCAGGTGATACAGGTTTTGGTAAAAACTGGAGATGAGGTAAAAACCGGAGATGGACTGATTGTCCTTTCTTCCATGAAAATGGAAAACCTTATTTGTGCTGAAGAAGAAGGAAAAATAGAAGAAGTTTTTGTGGAAGAAAATACAAACATAGAAGCTGGTCAAATTTTAATGAAAATAGTTTAAAAAATGCAATTTTTCGACCCAATAAATTCAAGTCAATTAGCAGAACAAACCTTTGCTTTTTTGTTGGTGGAAGAAGCCGACAAGGTGCTGACCATAACGCTCAACCGCGAAGCAAAAAAGAATGCACTGCATCCTCAAATGGTTAATGAATTAGCCTATGTTTTTCAATATGCACATGCGAATAAAGAAATTTGGATAATACTTTTACAAGCAAAAGGCAATGTCTTTTGTGCCGGAGCGGATTTAAAAGCAATGGCAGGGATGGCCGCCCCACATAACTCTACGATTCCTGCTCCGAAGGGAGAAATTTTGATAGGAGAATTTTTCAACAAAGTACACAAACCCACCATTACCAAGGTGACTGGTGATGTGTATGCGGGTGGATTTTTCTTTTTAGCGGGTAGTAGTATCGTGGTAGCACAGGACAATCTAAAATTCGGTTTACCGGAGGTAAAAAGAGGACTTTATCCTTTTCAAGTGATGGCAAGTTTGATGACCGTCATGCCTATTCGTAAGGTAGTAGACTGGTGTATTCGTGGCTATAATCTTCCTGTCGCCGAAGCAAAACAATTTGGCTTGGTAACGGAAATAGTAGCTCCTGAAAAAATTGACGAAGTCACTCAAGGGATTATTGATGAACTGAAGCAAAATAGCCCGACCGCAATTCGTCTTGGACTAGAAGCATTGGACACGATTAAGGCCTCCGAAGCACAACATAAATATTTGATGAATATGCTGATGCAAACCATTAAAAGCAAAGACGGTCAGGAAGGACTTAAAGCATTTCGAGAAAAACGTGCGCCTATCTGGACGGGGGAATAAACGGAGGGTTTAAATTATTAGAAAAGTAAAATTATGGACAAAAATAAAATCATTATCTCGGCAGCATTGACAGGAGCAGCAACTACGCGTGCCCACTGTCCAGCTATTCCTTACACCCCAGTTGAGTTGGGCGAAGAAGCAAGACGTGCCGTAGATGTAGGCGCATCTATTGTTCATATTCATGCTCGGGAAAACGATGGCACACCGAGTTGGCGGACCGAGGTTTTTGAAGATATTTCTAAAGAAGTAAGAAAGCGTTGCCCTGAGGTGATTATTAATTATTCGACCGGAGCAATCGGATTGTCTGTCGCAGAACGTACCGCACATTTAAAAGCGACCAAGCCCGAAATGGCTGCTTTCAATATGGGGAGTATGAACTATGCTATCTTTTCAAAAAGGAAAAAACAATTTTTATGGAAAACAGTCTTTGAAAATTCCTTTGACACCATGTCAGAAATTGTTGATGTGATGAATAAAAATGGTGTTTGTCCAGAAATGGAATGTTTCGACACAGGCCATATCAGAAATGCAGAACCACTTCGGGAAATGGGTTTGATCCCTGACAATGCTTGTTACAGTTTGGTCATGGGCGTATTAGGCGGAATCCCTGCAAGCGCTGAAAATTTGATTCATCAAAGTAAGCAAGTTCCCGAAGGTGCTTTTTGGCAAAGTATCGTAATAAGTCGCGCGCAATGGAAATTGACCGCACAGTCTATCATTCTTGGAGGAAATATTCGAGTAGGATTAGAAGATAATTTTTATTTGCCGAATGGTGAAATGGCAAAATCTAATGGTGAATTGGTAGAACAAGCAACAAGCCTTGCTCGTACCATTGGTCGAGAACCAGCGACCATAGCAGAAACCAGAGAATGGCTTAACATCAACCGAGTTAGTGACAATTCAGCACAACATGTTTAAGGAAGATATTTCTAATTCAGTTTGCTTTTTAGTGAGTCCAATGGCTTCCTATATCACAGGAATTACGGTCTATGCCGATGGTGCAGCACATTTGCATAGGAATAAAAAAGCTTTAACAAAAACGCTAAAATCTTTTATATAATGAAGTCATCAACAAAAGAAACAAATCGAATTAAGGGTGGTGGTTTTTTAATGGAAACCTGCGCACCAGAAGCTGTATTCACTCCCGAAGATTATACGGATGAGCAACAGATGCTTCGCAATTCGATTCGTGATTTTTTAAATAAAGAAATCGAACCCAATAAGGAAATTTTTGATTCAAAAGCAGGAACGGAACTCGCACCTAAGAAACTCGAAAAACTCGGCGACTTAGGTTTTTTGGGACTATCCGTTCCCGAATCTTTTGGTGGTTTTGGTTGTGATATAAAAACGGACTTGGTAGCTTCCGAGGTCATGTCCGATAGTTTTGCCTTTTCCCAAACCTTAGGTATTCAACGTGGACTAGGTATCAATACCATTCTTTTTTATGGTAATGAAAGGCAACAGGCAAAGTATCTCGAAGGCATCCTTTCGGGAAAAATCAAATGTTCTTACTGCCTGACCGAACCGGGCTCGGGGTCAGATGCCAATTCTGGAAAAACGAAAGCAGTACTTTCTGATGACGGCAAACACTATATCCTCAATGGTCAGAAAATGTGGATTACCAATGCAGGGTTTGCTGATGTGTTTTCTGTGTTTTGTAAAATAGAAGACGACCCAAATTTATCTTGCTTGATTGTTGAAAAAGAATGGGGGGTTAAGTTGGGGGCAGAAGAGAAGAAAATGGGTATTCACGGGTCCTCCACTCGTCAGGTCTTTTTTGAAAATGTAAAAGTACCGGTCGAAAATCTTTTGGGGGTCAGAAATGAGGGGTTTAAAATTGCCATGAATGCCCTTAATATGGGCCGACTTATGATAGGCATCGCAGGTTCCGCTATTGCAAAACGAGGATTTAGATTAGGCGTAAGTTATGCCAATCAACGGATACAATTTGGACAAGCCATTTCTAATTTCGGAGCTATTCAAGAAAAAATCGCCAAAATGGCGTGTAGAATTTACGCACTCGAATCTGCTTGGAATCGCCTTGGTGGCAATATGGATGAGCTACTCACCTCTTATGTTGAAAATGGCGTTTCCCAATTAGAAGCCAAACAAAAAGTGGCTAATGAATTTGCGGCAGAATGCGGAATGATTAAAGTTTTGGGTTCGGAAATTGAGCAATTCGTTGTGGATGAAGCACTGCAAATGCACGGAGGTATGGGCTTTTCGGCAGAATCAGACATTTCGGTTTTGTATCGAAACATTAGGGGCAATCGCATTTATGAAGGCACAAACGAAATTAATCGTTTGGTTGTTCCTGGCACGATTCTAAAATCTGCTTTCAAAGGCAAATTGCCACTTATGGAAAAGGTTATGCAGATTTTCAGCGAACTGCAAAACGGCAATTTAAAACCGATTTCGAACGATATTGCTCCTACAGATCTTCCAATTCAATTTTTAGAAAACATAAAAAAAGCAAGCCTACTTACCGCAGGTATTGCCATGCAAAAATATCAAGCGGGTATTAAAGATCAACAGGAAATACTTACTCGATTGGCCAACTTGCTTTCTGTTACCTATTTCATGGAATCGGCCATTTTAAGAAGCAAAAAAACGCTTAGCCCAATTCGAACAGACCTTACGCTTTTGTATTTGCATGAAAATGCAAATTGGCTCAAAGAAGAGGCAAAAGAAGTGATTTTTAATTGCTCCGAAGAAGCAGAAGCGTTGGCGAATTTCAAAGCAATCCAGCGATTGTATAATTTGCCCGTTACCGATATTATCGCTTTGCGAAAAAGAATAGCGACTCATTTCATCACTCAAAATGAATATAAATTTTAACCTATGTCAGATTATTATTTTACGGAAGAACATAATATGTTTCGAGAAAGTTTGAGGTCTTTTTTAAAAAAAGAAGTCATTCCCAATATTGACAAATGGGAAGAAGAACGCCGTATTCCTCGTGACATTTGGAAAAAAATGGGAGATCAAGGATTTTTAGGATTGAGTTATCCAGAAGCTTATGGAGGACTGGAATTAGATTTCTATTTTGATGTCGTTTTTTTAGAAGAAACATCAAAAGTATTCTCCGGAGGATTTTCAATAACCCAGGCGGTTACGCAATATATGGCATCCACCTATATCATGAAATACGGTACGGACGTCCTTAAACAAAAATACTTGCCGGGCTCTATTTCCGGGAAATTAATAGGCTCGATAGGAATTACGGAACCAACAGCGGGTTCGGATGTCGCCAATATAAAAACTACCGCTACTTTGGAAGGAGATCATTATATCGTTAATGGCTCCAAGACCTTTATCACCAATGGTGTTTATG
>CAYQRA010000336.1:5393-7421 GCA_964419315.1 uncultured Saprospiraceae bacterium
ATTAAGTATTTGTAGAATATATTTGATTTTACACTGGCTTCATTTTTATCATATCCAATTTCTTCTAGAGTATTTGAAGTAAATTTTATTCTTTCAGAATCTATTTTATCAATGGTGTTTATGGCGACTTCATAGTTACGGTTGTCAAAACAGATACAAAAGCGGGTTCAGGAGGAGTAAGCTTATTGGTCATTGATAGAAATGCCAAGGGGGTCTCCGCTTCCAAGTTAAAAAAGTTGGGATGGCATGCTTCAGATACGGCTGAGTTAGCTTTCGACAATGTTAAAATTCCAAAGGAAAATTTGATAGGAGAAGAGGGTAAAGGTTTTTATTACTTGATGGGAGGCTTACAAATAGAAAGGTTGGCAGGCGCAATCATGGGGTATGCTAGTTGTGAAGCAGCGATGGAATATACATTACAGTATATGTCAGAAAGAAAAGCCTTTGGAAGAAGCATCAATAAATTTCAGGTACTCCGTCATCGTATGGCTCAACTAGCAGCGGAAATTGAATCTTGCAAGCAGTTTACCCTTTACTGTTCTCGGTTAAATAACGATGGCCATTATGCAGTCAAAGAATGTTCTATGGCAAAATTATTAGCGACTGAACTTTCAGATAAAGTGATGTACCAATGTCTCCAAATGTTTGGCGGATATGGATTTATGGAGGAATACAAAATTGCCCGAATGTTTAGAGATAGCCGAGTGGGAACAATAGGTGGTGGTTCTTCTGAAATAATGAGAGAGATCATTGCTAAAATGACCATAGATGATGTGTCTTATCGATCTGCTGGCAATAAAAATGAAAACATCCAATCAAGCGAATTTGATTTAAGTTCAGTGCTTGAAAAAATCCAGCAAAAAGCAGCAAGTGCTAATGCAATAGGAAGCACCCTGAAATTTGATTTTGGGGAAGAATATCTTTTTATCGATGGATCAGGAGATAAAAATCTAGTCTCTACTGAAGACAAAGAAGCAGCTTGCTTGGTAGAAACTAGTTTTGAAAATTTCTTGGCATTAAGCAAGGGAGAATTAAATCCAATGACCGCCGTAATGAGTGGTGAATTAAAAATCAAAGGGGATATGAGCGTGGCGATGAAATTACAATCATTATTCAATTAAAAAAAATCATGAAAGGAAAAACAGTATTTATTACAGGATCAAGTAGAGGAATTGGAAAATCTATTGCGCTTCGATTAGCTAAAGAAGGAGCTAATATTTGTATTGCTGCAAAAACAATTGAGCCACATCCAAAATTGGAAGGTACTATATTTAGTGCGGCAGAAGAGGTAAACAAAGCTGGCGGCAATGCACTTCCCATTCAGGTTGATATTAGAAAGGAAGAAGTAGTAAAGAACGCTATTGATAAAGCCGCTGAACACTTTGGTGGTATTGATATCTTAATCAATAATGCAAGTGCGATCAATCTAAGCAAGACTCCAGAAATACCAATGAAACGGTATGACCTTATTCACGATATTAATACTCGTGGAACTTTTATGGTTTCAAAATTTTGTATCCCCTATTTAAAAAAAGGCAATAACCCGCACATCCTTAATTTGTCGCCTCCATTAAATATGGATCCATCTTGGTTTGGAAGACATTTAGCTTATACCATGAGCAAATACAATATGAGTATGATTGCTATGGGACTGGCAGAGGAGTTGAAAAACGATGGCATAGCCGTCAATGCACTATGGCCTAAAACTGCAATCGCCACTGCTGCTGTAAGAAATATTATTGGTGGCGAAGAATTAATAAAATGTAGCCGGACACCTGATATTATGGCTGATGCGGCTTTTGAAATACTGAGAAGACCAGCTCGTGAATGCACTGGTAATTTCTATGTAGATGAAGACTTATTAAGAGCTCAAGGTGTAGAGGATTTTGATTCTTATGCGGTTGATTTGAACAAAAATTTGATGCCGGATTTTTTCTTGTAGCTCCATTGAGGTTTGATTTGGTTCTATTTCAATGCCCCCACCCGCTTGTAATTTTAGAGCATGTTTAAATTTCTATCAACTGAAAA
>CAYQRA010000337.1:0-7404 GCA_964419315.1 uncultured Saprospiraceae bacterium
GACAAACCCAAATTAGCCAAGCCAGCCAATTATCTGTTAGTGCTATTTTACAAGCAGAAACTTATGGCAATATTACAAAGGCGACCAGCATGGCTAAATTGGCCTTGCAAAAGACGGAGGAAGAAGAAGATGGCTTTCAAGCCAAAAGAGCTTTGCTCAATGCAGCCTATAAAAATGTAGGGCAAGGACGAAATTTATTTTATCAAGATAAATTACCGAGGCAAGAAGCAGAAATTATGGATGTGGCGATTTCCAATAATAAAGAAAAACTAGAGGAGGAATACATCGCTATTGCTTATCGCAACGGCAAACTGCGATTGCAAAAGTGGGCACTAGATACCTTAAGTCCGATATCGTTTCCACATACCGATGATATTATAAAGGTTTTATTCTCACCAGATGGTCAATATGTCTTGACCGCAAGTAAAGATAAAACGGCCTCCATCCGAAATTTGGCGGGAAAAGAGATGGGCAGAGTGACGCATGATCTAGCGGTGACCGATATTGAGTTTACACCGGATGGTCGATTTTTTATGACGAGTTCTTTGGATAAGAAAATTCGAATTTGGAATTTGAATGGAGATTTATACCAAGAATTAGAAGGCCATAGTATGGGAGTTTTGGGAGCGCAATTTTATAATGAAGGAAAAAATATTTTGTCTTGGGGGCTAGATAGAAAAGCGATTCTTTGGAACGAGAAGGGAGAAATTATCCATGAGTTATTGAATGATGATGCTATTTTAACGGCTGCAATTTCTCCTAATAAAAAATGGATAGTAACGGGAAATATTAATAAGGACATTGTCTTATGGAATAGCAAAGGGGAGGAGGTGCGCACCTTTTTTGGACATGAGGCAGAGGTGCGAGGCCTGCGATTTTCTCCAAATTCTAGAACGGTATTGAGTTGGGATGGCAATGGAGATTTTATATTATGGACCTTAGCTGGGGAGAAAAGAAAGTTTGCTAAAAATGCCCACGAGGCGCAAATAAGTAAGGCAGAGTTTTCTTCGGATGGACAAAAAATACTGACCACCTCTCATGATAACTCTGCTAAGATTTGGAATAGGGAAGGCCAATTAATTGCCAAATGTTTTGGTCATGATTTAGGGCTGAATGGTGGCTTTTTCTTACCCAAAACCCAAAAGATCCTGACCTTCTCGGCAGATCATCGAATTCGCTTATGGGAAACAGAAAAAGCAATTGTTAAAAAGCTTGGCCAAGCTTTTAAATCTGTCATAGTTTCTGCGATCTCTGCGAATAATGAAATCGTCTTGGCAGAGGAAGAAGGAGTCTTTAGTGTTTATGATGTCAATGGAGAACTTACACATTCCTTTACCGCTGATTTGACGGGAGGTATTGCAAAAATGGCTTTCCATCCTTCCGGGGAATGGCTAGCAATTGGTGGGAATAATGGAGACCTAAAGTTTTTACAAAAAGATGGTAAAGAGAAAGTATTTATCCAACACGCTTCAGGAATTAATTGGCTGGATTTTTCTGCAGATGGCAATACCCTCGCGGTCGCTTTATCTGGAGCTGATTCTTTGCGCCTTTACAATCGGCAAGGAAAAGAAATTCGTAAGATTGGAACAGGGAAAGTTCAGCGATTCGCTTTTACCCCCATTGGGAAAAAAGATGATTCTAGAGTGATTGATATTGACTTGGATTATATTGGACGTCGAGCAGGAGATCCGCTTTTGCTGACCATTGGGATTGGAAAAAATCTATTTCTTTGGAATTTTAAAACCGGAGAAAAGATAGATAGTTTGCAAATCAACACCTCCCAAGTATTGGATGCTTGCTTTAGTGCTGATGGTCGGAAGATTATCGGAGGTTGTTTGGATCGAGTAACGAGGGTTTGGGATTTGGAGGGAGAAATATTGGAAGAATTTAAGCAACAAAATGCAGCGATCTTTGCGGTCGATGTAACGCCAGATAATCGGCATATTCTTTCTGCTGCTGGAGATGGAACCTTTGTCGTTCGAGAGTTTAATGGAAACGTTTTGACCAGAGGAAAAGGTCTTTCTACGGTTAAACCCTTTGCGGCCTTTACTCCAGACGGTCGGTTTTTGTTGACTTCCGTAGAGGAGGAGGAAAATGTAATCCAAAGATTAGTTTGGCCCTTTGATCATGAGGAAATTTTGCAAACGTATTTGAAATAAGCATTTTTTAGAAAGAGTGTCCGTCGCCCTAAAATAAAAAATAAACTTGCCTCTTGGGTGATTTATTTTTTTCTTCCCCTCCAAGCACTTTCCGCATTATCTGGCACTTTCAATTGTTTACTATCCGCTTCGTACAGCCAGATTCCTAATGCAGCAGCAATGGCTGCTTCTTCCTTCTTTTCTGCCAATAATAATTCTGGTTGAAAGTATTTTTTGACAAAGCCAGTATCAAATTGCGCACTCAGAAATGCTTCATGCTGAAATACAAATTGTCCAAATGGCAAAGTAGTCGCAAGCCCTTCGATTTTGAACTCGCGAATAGCTTTTCGCATTTCTTCACAAGCCGCTTCGCGCGTATCGCCATAGGTAACAAGTTTTGCAATCATCGGATCATAATAAATCGGAATTTCCATTCCTTCCGTGTATCCGCTATCTAGCCGAATATTGGGCCCTTCGGGAGCCTGAAAAACTTCAAGCGTTCCAACACTTGGCAAAAATCCATTCATCGGGTCTTCCGCATAGATTCTCAATTCCATGGCATGTCCCGTGATTTTTAGATCCTCTTCTGCAAAAGCCAATTCTTCTCCTCGAGCCACCCGAATTTGTTGTTCCACCAAATCAATCCCCGTAATCCATTCGCTTACCGGATGTTCCACTTGGAGGCGCGTATTCATTTCTAGAAAATAATAATTGAGATCGGCATCGATTAAAAACTCTACCGTTCCTGCACCTACATAATTACAAGCTTTGGCGACCTTAACCGCCGCTGCTCCCATCGCTTTGCGAACGGCTGGTGTAAGAATTCCAGAAGGAGCTTCTTCTACTACTTTTTGATGCCGTCTTTGGATACTGCATTCTCTCTCGAAAAGCGAATAAGTATTACCATGTTCATCTGCGAGTATTTGGATTTCGATATGTCGGGGGGAAAGGATGTATTTTTCAATAAATACGGCACCATCCCCAAAAGACGATATGGCTTCACTAATCGCCCGTTCCATTTGCTCTTCGAGCTCTTCCTCCTGCTCGACCATCCGCATGCCTTTTCCACCCCCTCCAGCAGAAGCTTTGATCAAAACTGGAAAACCTATTTCCTTGGCAATTGCTTTGGCTTTTTCTGGATCTTCAATAGCTTCATCAATCCCAGGAACCATCGGAATATCATATTTCTTCACGGCATCCTTGGCTGCGAGTTTAGAACCCATCACTTCCATTGATTCTGGACTTGGACCAATAAAGGTAATACCTGCTTTTACAACAGCTCTGGCAAAAGCAGCGTTTTCGCTCAAAAAGCCATAACCGGGGTGGATCCCATCCACTCCGATTTTTAAGCCCTCCTCGATGATTTTATCCCCCAATAAATAGGATTTGTTGGAAGGTGGAGGACCCAATAATATAGCTTCGTCTGCGTATTTGACATGTGGTGCGAGGCGGTCTGCTTCGGAATACACCGCTACCGTCTTGATGCCCATTTTGCGAATACTTTTCATTACCCTTAAGGCAATTTCTCCTCTATTGGCTACCAGAATTTTTTTCATTGTTTGCTTGTACTTTATTTGGCTATTTTAAAACAACTCCTAAATCAACTTCTTTAGTAAGGCACTGAGTTGCCTACTTTTCTCTTGGGCAAAGGTACTATTTTTGTAGCGACCTACCCATTTTATTCCAGTGATACTATTGGATAAAAATACTTCATCTGCGCCTAAGAGGACGCTTTCATCAAAAGCTTTCTCTTCAACTAGAAAGCCTTCCTGACTAGCTTCCTCCAATAAAACACTGCGAATAATTCCAGCAATCCCGCCTTCCGATAGCGGTGGAGTGATTAGGTTTTGGCCTTTAATTAGAAAAACATTGGCACTGCTGGCTTCTGCAATCCTAGCTTGAGTGTTGAGGATCAAACAATCTTCCCAATTGGAAGTTTGCTTGGCAATTCCAGCTAAAACATAAATCATCGCATTGGTAGACTTGATCCAAGAATAGGTGTCAGGATGAATGGCTTTTTTTCGGAAAAGGTGAAGACTTATTCCCCGTTCGTTAAAAGGATAAGGAGGGAGGGCTAAGGGATTTCCGGTGACCAAGAATTGAGCTTCCTGACTATTGGGAGTATAAAGACCCGTTCCGGCTCTCCATGCGGTGAATCTAATGCGGAAATCGCCTTTTTTTGGAATAATTTTTAAACACTCTTTCTTGAAGTCATCGACCATAAAGTGCTTAGGCCAGCAGAGGTGTAACATTTTCATGCTCTTGGATAAGCGTGCCCAATGCCTTTCCACGAAAAGTATTTTTCCATCGCTGATGCGCATGGTCTCAAAAAGACCATCTCCATAATTAAAAGCTCGATTGCTTACCTGAAAAAGGGGAGTGGAAGAGGAGAGAAGTTGTCCATTGAAGTTGACTTTATTCATCTGATGCAAGATAGGAAAGAGCTTGGAAAAAGCCAATTTTCTTACTATCTCCTTCTAAATAAGAGTAGGTGAGAAGGAGTAAACTTACTCTTTTTCTACAAGTTTGAGTTGAAGTTCTTTTGCATCCTTAATGGGGGATAATGGCCAAGAGAAAAAGAAGCTACTTCCTACTCCTTTTTCTGAAGTCAACCAAATCTTGCCACCATTGTCTTGAATGATTTTTTTGCAAATCGCCAGACCTATTCCGGAGCCTTGATAGGCTACCGAATTATGTAGCCGTTTGAACATCTCAAAAATTTGATCATGGTATTTATGTTCAATCCCAATACCATTGTCTTTGATTTCAAAAAGATGTAGATCCTCCAAGTCATGATAGATTACCTGTACTATTGGTTTTTTGTTCTCATTGTATTTTAATCCATTTCCGATTAAATTTTGGAAAACTTGAATGATATGGGTTTCCTGTACTTTTATGACGGGTAAGTGGTCGATAGAGAGGTCCAAATTATTTTTGTAAATGGCTTCGCCAAGGTTGTTAATGACCTTTGGTATTACCCCATTTAAGTCTACTTCTTGTGGCTTTGACTTTATTTTTTTGAGTTGAGAATATTCTAGGACATCTTGGATGAGGGTATACATTTGATTCGCTCCTTTCTGAGCCATGTGGATAAAATCTTGTAATTCTTGATCCTTGTATTTCGCCATTTTTCTTTCGATAAGGTTAAGAAAACTAGCTACATTTCGGAGCGGCGTCTTTAGATCATGAGAAGCGATATATGCGAAGCGTTCTAATTCCATATTAGATTCTTCTAGCATTTGAGTTTGTGCTACTAGTCGAGCAGTAGTTGATTTATAATAGGTTAGGTCATTCCCCAAAAAGAGGTATCCTGTTTTCTGATTTTGTTGATTATAAATAGGAGAGAAGGTAAACTGAAAATGATTGATTTGGTCTTGTATCGTTAGGGTGATCTCTTCTTGGAAAAAATCATTCTTTTTTAGATGGACACAGCGTTCTTTTAATTTTAAAATATCCTGTAAGTCCACCTTGTTTTTTAGAATTTCAATAGGCTGGTTTTGCAACTTTTGTTTTTCTACCCCTAGATACTCTAGCGCTGTTTTATTGATAAAGTTTATGGAGAAACAGGTATCTGTAATGATAACCAAATTAGACATGTTTTCTACAATATTGTGAAAGGCAGAAACAGGATTGATTTTGAATAATTGGAAATTGCTAAAAGTCCAACTCATCGCAATACCAGAAATAGCAAGTGGAATAGAGGTAAGGAAAGGAACGTAAGAATCTTGAGAATAAAACAAGAATATCAGAATGAGGGAGATCCCATTGCAAACTTGGAATATGGAAAAATAAAGTAACCAATTTTTTTTCCGTAGATTAGTTTCCTTCTTATAAGCAGAAAAATTTAAAGAAGTTAGTATAATGATATTGGCAAAATACCAGAAAGAAAAAAGCCCTGCGTGAAAACCTTCTGTTTTAATCTGATGAAACCAAATATGGTTGATTTCAACGCTGTTAATGATCATAGAGAATTTTCCAGCCAAAATAGTTCTGGCTAAGTAGATCATTGGTAAGGCAAAAAGTGCCATGCTGACTTTTAGGTATTTTAAATTGGACTTTGAAACTGGCTTGCAAAAAATCAGGGTACTGATAACCCCACAGTAGGCTAATAATAATTGAAAAACTTGAGTCAAATGAGAAAGGAAGAGGATACTTAATTCATCTGCAACTAATAGAATGGCTAATTCTACAAGAGTTAAACATGCGTTGAATAGCAGACCTAAACCGGTCAATTGGAAAAGAAGAACCCCTCTTTGGATTAAGGTTACTTTGACTGCTAAATAAAATAGCAAGAGGAAGGTCACTAAAAGGATAGTAGATAAAACAGGCAAAAGCTATAATAATTAAGGTTTGGAATTTGTAGATATAGGAACCTTTATAGACAGATCAAATAGAAGGCCATCCTTCTTAGAAATTTGTTAATTAAACGTTTTGAAAGGGAATAGGTAGAAGGAACTGTGACAAGGCAGGGAAACTTATTATTATTTTTGGTAATGACAAAACCTAATCTGTTTTTAAAAGAGCATTAAAACAGTTGAGGAATAACTTATAAATTGACATTGGAAGGATTTAAGAATAAGAATAAGCTTTTCTGATTAGTTGGAGCCAATAAATTTTAATTGTTTTAAATTGTGACCGTTTTTTTTGAGTGAAAAATGAGTAATTGTAAAAAAAAACAGCACCATAAGTTCTTTTTAGTTATAGCGTCTTGAGGTAGTTGATCAAAGCAATTCTGACATCTTTTCTAGGGTCTTCACTTTTTTGAACTGGGCGATCTACTGAAAGTACTTCTGGATTTTCTTCTTTGAGAAAGGGAATATCTAATCCACGCATCAAATATTCATTGAGCATGATTTTATAATTTTTTTCTACATCAAGTGGCTTTTTTTGCACCATCCAAGCTGAGGTTTGGGTATCCCAAAAAATATTACCCCATTGCAAATATGCTCCATTTCCTTGCTTGAGTTGACCAAAATCCAAAACCTTTTTCAGTAATGCTCCGGTCAGTTCCACATCAAGAATAGATCCACCAAAAGGAAGTGCTCGGAAAATATCTACCGGAGTTACATCGCCACTGATTTGATCATCAATTCGGACGGAACCTCCATTTTGAATGGCACAAACGGCTCCATTTTTTGAGGCCAGCAACATACTTTGCGTAATGGCTTGCCCAAGGTTGGTTTGTTTATTTCTAATCGAACTTTCTCGACCGTCCAAGGGCAGCTTTGCATGAAAAATAATTTCATTAGGTTTGGCGACCAGTTCT
>CAYQRA010000338.1:0-7383 GCA_964419315.1 uncultured Saprospiraceae bacterium
CATTTAGGTGATCCATTTCTCCGATAACGGTCCAAGAATAAGGATGTCCTGGAGGAAACATTGCTTTGACAATCAAATCATATTGACGGCCATAAGGCTGATTCTCACCTTGGCGCTTTTCATTTTGCACCACTCCCCTTTGCTCATCTAATTTTTCTTGATCGATGGCTCCTAGTAAATGTCCCATGCGATCTGATTCTAACCAAAGCAATTGGTCGAGTGCGGCAAGTGGCACATTTTGGAAATAATTGGTTCGATCATTATTGGTTGTTCCATTAAGATCTGTTCCTCCAATTCTTTCTAGCACTTGAAAATAATCATCATCGTAATGCTCACTACCATTAAACATTAAATGCTCGAAGAGGTGAGCAAAACCACTTTTCCCTGGTTTTTCATTTTTAGATCCAACGTGGTACCAAACATTTACCGCAACGATGGGCGCCTTGCGATCTTCATGGACCAAAAGGGTCAAACCATTGTCTAGGGTAAACTTTTTATACGGGATGTCAATATCATCTGGATTAAAAGTTGGAACTTCTTGTGCAATCATGGCTAGATAACCAAAAAGGCATAGAAGAATCACGGGTAGGGTCTTATTCATAGTTAAGATTTTAGAAGTCAATAGAGTCTTGATTAGAAAATGAGGAAGTCTATAGGATAAAATCCTTTTGAATTATAAGGCTTGAAAATACGGAAACCTCATTAAACGAAGGCAATTTTTAGATTAATGGCGATCAGAAGTAGGTATTTGACCAAAAATTAATGGTAAAAACAGCTTATTGAGCTCATCAATAATTCGTTTTCTCATTAAAGAGCTTATGTCTAAGGAGTGGAATGAACCATAGATTCGACTAAAGGAAGAGTAATTTAGGTCTGTAGACTTAGACTTAGGGTAGGTGGTATTTCCCTAAGGGAATAGCGAACAATAGGTATTTGTATTTTTTGGAAAGTACTAAGAAGCAGAAAGCTAGAAACTTATGAGATGCGATAAGATTTTCTAGCTAGTATCTATAGCTCGATTAAAATATAAGTCCTAATAGGCTGTTCTTTTTTGGTGAACTTTAATTCTGCAAAACCTCGGCTAATAATACGGCTCGTTCTTTTTGTAAGGCTAAAACAGAAGCGGGCTCCTGCCCTGCTACCGCTTTGGCTTCTTTCCAAAGCAAGTAGAAATCTCGATAAAACAAACTAAAGCGTCCAAAGACGGGAACCAGAAAAGCATATAAAACGCCAAGCCAAGACCAGATTAATGCGAAAACGATCAACAAGATTACAAAGTAAAAGATATACGTAATCATCCCAACCCCAAACCGAACCGAAGAATGAAACTCGATCTTAGTGACCTTGGCATCTGCGACCCAACGCCCCAATGCAAGTGGCAAAATATTGCCTATTAGGCCAAGACAGAATGGTAAAAATCCGATTAGCAAAATAAGGGTATTGATCCAACTGTAGCGTTGTGTTTGGGCAAGGCCGATATCGGTGATGCCCGCTGCTTTTAGTTTTCCTAGATAAGCTTCTACTTTTTCTTTCAATATACTTTTGGGAGTCGCTTCCATCTCATTGATGGTCTCCGTGATTTGTTTTTCTACGGCTAAAAGTTTTCCATTTTTCTTGTCTACGGTTGGAATCACTTTGTGATGCATGTTGTGCCGATGAATTTCTAACAGCCCTTCGGTAAAGGCGGCATCTTCGTCCTTATCAATGTGGATGATCCGTTGGTACATCCGACTGGAAATTTCATCTGTCAATTGTTTGATTGCCTTACGTGGATTTTCAGCATGGGCTGGATAATAATCCGCGACCTTTATAGCTGGACCAAAATCTACCATCATCATACTTCGAAAACCATCAGAGTTGGTATAGTTGACACCAACGGGAATAATAATGGCATTGAGATCATTGTATTTTTCGTAAGCTCCAAAAACCATTCGCGCCGCGCCTTTTTGGATGGGGCGCATCTTTTTTTCATGCTTGGCGATTCCTTCTGCCAAAATCAAAATATTTTTTCCTTGGTGGAGTTTCTGGTATACGATTTCGAAGGAGCCGTAATTATTTTTAACCGCTTTAAAGCCATCCCGAGCTCGGAAGATGGGAATGGTCTTGATTTGGTTGAGCAAGAATTTGATGAGCGGAGAAGTAAAGATATCGCCGCGAAGCATAAAGTGAGTGCTAGGCGAAATATTAGCAGCTATAATGATCGGATCTAGAAAAGCGGTCGGGTGATTAACGGCAAAAATGATGGTATTCTTTTGGGTCAGATGCTCTAAGCCTGTGAGGTATATTTTTTTAAAAAAAACCTTGAAATATAGGTGTATTAGTGGTTTTAGAAAATGGTATAGCATGTTTAATTCAATTCTGTATTTCTAGTTATAATTCTTAACGCAGTGCATTAGACTTTTTCAGACCTGATCAAATTCAATAGTTTTTCCCTTTCGCTACGTAGTGAATTTTGGGTAGCCAAAGACAGTTGATTGACTTTACGGCTTTGCCTCCAACGTTGAAAAAAATCATAATAAAGCACCGCAAAATACCCCCAAATGGGTAGTAGTAAAACAATGGTCGTCCAAACTACACTTTTCCAGTAAATACTTAGCACAAAAAAGACAATAAAATAGATCAGGTAAAAACCTAAAGCGGTGGCAATCTTTACCGCCTGTCGGAATTCGATACTACTAACCAATGCATCAATGATCAACTTGGCAAGTAATATAGGCAAGCCATTACCCAAAACTCCGAAAACAAAAGGAATAAAACCGACTAATAAAGTCAGGGTATTATTGAGTCCTCCGTGTTGGGTTTGTACCAAACCAAAATCTGTCAACTGGAGTTCTTTCAATCGAGCAAAATAACTCGCGACTGCTGACTGCAGTTCTTTTTTGGCTTGCTCTTGCATTCGATTAACGCCATCTGCCAATGCTTTTTCTACATGCAATTGGCCTGGATTTTTTTCCAAAACTGGCAAAATCGTAAAAGGTTGATTGTTCCGATTCAGTTCAAATAATTGTTCTACCAATTCCTCATCTTCCGGTCGATCAATGATAATTACCTTTTTAGCCAATTGAACCCCAATTTCTGTAGTCAATTCTCGGATGGCTTTTAGGGGCTCTTCTTGATATTGATCTAGATAATCTTCCAACAAAATCGGCTTTCCTACCTCCATCATGATATCCGACCGAAAACGATCAGAGAAAGTATAATTGACCCCAACGGGTACGATCTGAATATCTCTGATCTGAAATTTTTCAAAAGCACCAAAAGCGATCCGTGCCGTTCCTTTTCGAATCGGACGCACTCGCTTTTCATGGACACAGGAACCTTCTGCCAAAATCATAAGCGCCTTATTTTTGCGCAAAGCTTCAAAACAGCGCTCCATCGTCACATAATTGTCTTTGAGCTTGGAGTAGCCTCCATCCTTGAGTCGATAGATCGGAATCATATGTAAACGTTCCAAAATATTGCGAAAGAATCGGTTTCGAAAAAAATCACCTCTCACTAAAAAATGCAAGGGATGAGGCTGAAAACAGGCCATAATACAAGGCTCAATAAATGCCGTTGGATGATTAACCGCAAAAATGACAGGACAGCCTTCCGGAATTTCGTCGATATTGGAAAAATGGATTTTCCGAAAATTGACTTTCAGTGTCACTGCAGCAAGGGGTCTTACAAATCGGTACAACATCTGATTTATTGAGTCTTCCGGATAAAAATGCCGTCGCAAATATATCTTCCCCAAAGTGCTTTGCCAAGTATCTAGAGGATTTTATCCTATTTTTGCCTATGCCCAGTCTAAATTGATAAATATCTACAGAAATCTAGGCTTTTCTTTTAAAAAAATAATATTCAAAGAATAAATAACAAGCTGCTTTATAGCTGGACTGCGTCGATATTCATCCTGACTATTTCCCCCATAGAGGCTTTTGAAACAGGCGCCTAGCTAGAATGAATCACTAGTCATTAAAACTGGGAAGCTTGGAATAATATCCCTAATCGAAAATAAAACTTGGACTTTCCGTAGAAAATTCACTTGATAAGCATACAGAACTAGCTCTCTAACTATTTCGAGTTTTGTACCATAGAATAAACTATTGAAAATAAGCACATTTTTACCGACCTTCGTTCCTATGTCAAAACCAAAATATTTACTCATCCTTTCGGGCCCTACTGCTAGTGGAAAAACGGGTTTGAGCCTACAATTGGCCAAACATTTTGACACGGTAATTCTTTCTGCGGATAGTCGTCAATTTTATCGAGAGATGAGTATTGGTACCGCCAAACCCAATACGGAAGAACTCGAACAAGCGCCCCACTATTTTATCAATTCCAAAAGCATCACAGACGATTATAGCGTTGGTGATTTTGAGCGAGAGGCGATGGAAGTTTTGGAAAAATGTTTTCAAGAAAAAGATATCGTATTATTGGTGGGGGGATCGGGGCTCTATATCCAAGCGGTGGTAGAAGGTTTGGATAATTTCCCAGAGGTTCCCAAATCAGTCAGAGAAAGTCTCAATCAAATTTATCAAGAGGAAGGGATCAAAGCTTTGCAGGAAGAATTGCAAGTGGCGGATCCAAAATATTATGAGGAAGTGGACTTACAAAATCCACAACGACTGATCCGTGCACTGGAAGTCTGCCGAGTTGCACAAAAACCTTTTTCTCATTTTAGAAAAGCAGGAAAATCCTCCCGCCCTTTCCAAGCCATTTATTTACAGATGCAATGGCCTCGCCCGATCCTTTATACTAGAATCAATCAAAGAGTAGATCAAATGATGGAAGCCGGACTGCTAGAAGAAGTAAAAACCTTACTGCCTTATAAAAAACACAATGCTTTGCAAACGGTGGGCTATCAAGAATTTTTTCCCTACTTAGCTGGTGAGGGCAATTTGCAGGAAGCCGTTGAGTTATTAAAACGAAATACTCGCCGTTATGCCAAACGGCAAATGACCTGGAATCGCCGAACAGGACATTGGAAGCATTTCCATCCAGCCAATGTTCAATCTGTTATTCAATACCTCGCATGGGTATTGGCCACTGGACAACAGTTGCTTTGGAAAAAAGAACCCGATACCGAAATCTCTTATCTCGGTATACAAAGCAAAGAAACTTGGACGGGCTATTTAAAGGTGTCGAGTAAAAAGAAAAATATTTCTGTGGTTCCTTATGATAAGCAAGCGCCTTCGTTAGAGACACCGCTTTACTATTTTTTAGTGCAAGAAGTGGTGCTTAAAAATAAGGATCGAGAAATCTTTGCGGGACTAGCGGAAGAGTGGCATCCGACTTTGGAGCAACTGGGTTTTAAGAAAGCTGCTAGGATTGGTTGGTTTTTGGCTTTGGAAGACAACCAGAAAGATTGGTGGGCTTAGCCTACTGTAGCGAAAGTTAACACTACGAAGGAAATCCTGTTTTTTCAAAGTCTAACAGAAAGTCAAAAAAGAACGACTTGATCAAATCAAATCGTTCTTTGAAGTTTAAATTTAGTGGCCTTTCTCGACTAAACTTCCTCCGGGTAAATCAAGGCCAATTTTTCTGGATCTACATTTCCTTCTCCTGTTTCCAAGAAATGCTTATAAGCCAAAACGCCATTTTTCACTCCTCCTTGTTTTTGCAATTGCTTAACCAGCATTCCTGTCATCATCGAAATATTGGCACGCATTTTAAAAGCAGTCCCTAGGTAAGTTTTTCCATCCGCTCCTTTCCGAACCACCCAAGTGTTATAAACCTTGGCAGGAAAACCTTTGCTATCATAAACGTAGTAGGTAAATTCTTTGCGTCGATCGCTAATTTGATAGTCTACGACTTCTTCCTTTACCTCTACTTTCCTTTTGCCAAAATCAATGGCACAAAAACGCTTCGCTCCCAAGCCTTCCGTAAGGTCTCCGCTTTCGCAATGGGATTCTGTGATGGCTTTGGCTACTTTCCCGACACCAATAAAATTCTCCGCTACTTCTGCCCAAACCTCTTCGGGACTTTTATCTATTACATGTTCATAATAGACAACTCTAAATTTTTTTCCATCAATAATTTCTTTCTTCGAAAAACCTCCATTACTACTATTGAGCGATTGCGCTTGAATCGTAAAAGCACTGCCCAAAAGCAGTAAGAATAAACATGACAATTTATACATTTTTCTAAATTTTGGTTAATAAAACTTACCGTACAAATGTCATTGAAAATCTGGTGGAAGACTTCTCGAATCTGGTCAAAAACCAATCAAAAAAGACCAAAAGTAGAAAGCTTATTCTTGTTTTCTAAAATCAGAAGGACTTAGATGCTGGAGTTGTTTAAAATTTCGATTAAATCCAGAGATGGATGCAAAGCCACAATCAAAAGCAATCTGAGTGATGCTAGAGGAGCTGTAAGAAAGTAAATGGCAAGCTTTCTTTATTTTTTGCTTGAGGATATAAGACCGAGGAGAATCTTGATAAATACGTTTGAATTTTCTTTTAAAAGTAGAGCTACTCATATTACAGAGTCGCGCCAATTCATCAATACTTAGATTGGCATAGAGGTTATTTTCTACGGTGGTCTGCAAGTCATATTGAACCGGACTGAAGAGGTTGGCAAAAAAGTTTTGGATAGAAGAAGTTCCTCCTTGACGCAAAAGAAGTTGTACAAATTCGCGGAGCTTTAGAAGAATCAAGGTATCGTCTGCCAAACTCGGTTGATCCAAAAGGTAATTGATGCTTTCTTTAAAGTTTTGCAGTAAGGGATCGACTTTTATTTTTCGAATATTGTATTCTTTTTTAACTTTCGCTTTTGCCAAATCTAAATTAAAAATCTCTTCGATAAGTTTGGGATAAAAAATCACTCCTATCATTTCCATCTCCATAGTCTCTTCCCATTGCTGCTGATTCAGTTCAAAAAAATAATTAAAGCACTTCGCCAATAAGGCGCTTTGTTGATCAAAACGAACCATAGCGTCTTGACTCCTCACGGAGAAAGTACCGCTTTCCAAAAACATAAAACAAGCCTCATTTTCACTATACAATTTGGGAATCCGTCTGAACTTTGACATTCTGATTTTTTCAAAAACTACTTTGCCTTGATAAGTGAGTACTTTCTTTTCGTAAACCATTCTTACATTTATACTACTCCTTTTTCTTATTTTCCTAAAATGGAATTGACCTATCAATCTATCAATTCAAATTTCGCTTAAAAAGTTGTGAATTATTCGAAAAAACTGCCTTTTCTCCCTCCACCTATTCCACCGAATCCAAAAATATTTCCATCGCCTGCCAATGTTTTTCATATCCTTTGACCGATTCCCAGATAACTTTTGATCCATGAAAGCCTTCCAACTGAGGTTGGAAATGGCTGATATATTTGGGGTTCACCCATTGTAAAATGGCTTTCACTTCGTCGATTTCTCTTTTGGCAGATGTA
>CAYQRA010000339.1:0-7374 GCA_964419315.1 uncultured Saprospiraceae bacterium
TGCTAGCGTTGCGCGTATTATCGAGCAGATTGAAGGCGATTTTGGCTGGCAGATCGAAGTAAAAGATGAAGCGCTACTCCAAAGAAAAATCAATGCTCAAATCCCTGAAAATAACCCGATCCTTCTTTTCGAGGGTCTAACGGCTATCTACGATCTAAAAATCAAAGAGATCGATACAGGGAAGTATATAATCGAATAGAATTTATTTTAGATCACCCAGTATTATAAAAAAATTAGAGTAAACTCTAACCGTAAGTAATAAAACCAAAACATATGTCAAAAACTTTACCTCCTAGGAGTTTTCCTTTACTCAAAGTAATGGTATTGATGGCTTGTATTTGGGGGGGTACTAGCTTCTCCTTACTCGCCAATACTCCCAATTATCTTTTCCTCCAAAAAGACAGTAATGTTCCACTCTCTCAGGTGGTAGATCAAATTGCCAAGACTTATCAGATTTCGATTGTCTACGATGTAGAACAATTGGAAAAAGTAAAGATTGACAATTGGGAAATCAGCCATAAAACGCCAGAAGCAGAACTAAAGTCGCTGTTACCTAAAGTCAACTTTACTTACAAAAAATTGAGTTCCAATACTTTTGTAATTAAACAAGTAAAAGCGCAGGAACTAGAAAAACCAAGTCCCCCTTCTATCAATTCGGAAATAGAAAAAACCCCTGTTGCCGAAGAGATTTTGGCAAAAGGAATCGTCTATGATGAAGAAACCAACGAACCTTTGATTGGTGTAAATATCATCATCAAAGGAGGAACAGGTGGTGCCGCTACAGATATAGATGGTAGTTTCTCTATCCTTGTTGAACAAGATACTTGGTTAAGCTTTAGCTATCTGGGATACATCACCAAAGAAATAAAAGTAACTAAAGCCGACCTCGGTCAGATCTATCTCGAATCAGATTCTAAGTTACTGGAGGAAGTAGTCGTAGTCGGATACGGTACTCAAAAAAGAAGTGACCTTACTGGTTCCTTATCCTCTATTACCGAGAAGGAATTAAAAGCTTTACCTGCCACCGGGCTGGATCAAGCTTTACAAGGTCGTGCAGCAGGTGTATTTGTAACCCAAAATTCCGGTGCTCCGGGAGGAGCGGTGTCCATTCGAATTCGGGGTATTGGCTCCACCTTGACCGCCGAACCTCTGTATGTGATTGATGGTATTCCTGTCGTAAATGATAATCAGGGCACCTCTACCAATTTTTCTGAATTAGATGGGGGTGGGCAAAACTCAAATGCCCTAAACACCATCAACCCATCAGACATTGAGTCCATTGAGGTCTTAAAAGATGCTTCGGCTACTGCGATCTATGGAGCCAGAGCCGCCAATGGAGTGGTCTTGATTACGACCAAGCGCGGAAAAGAAGGAAAATCTAATATTTCTTTTGATACTTATTATGGTACCCAGCAGTTGTCGCGCAAAATACCTGTATTGAACTTACAGGAATATGCCGAATACTATCAAGACGTAGGTTGGGAAGCCATTCCAGAGTTTAGCAATCCCGAACTACTCGGCGAGGGAACCGATTGGCAAGATGCAGTCTTTCGTACGGCCACTATGCAAAACTATCAAATGACGGCCTCTGGTGGCAATAAAAATACGAGTTACGCTCTTTCAGGTAGCTACCATTTTAAAGAGGGGATCGTAATTGGTTCTGACTTTAATCGTATTTCTAGTAAAATGAATATCGACCATAAGTTTAGTGATCGACTTCGTATCGGTAATAGCTTACTAGCTAGCCGAACCAAAGAAAACATTACCTTCAACGACAATAGCAATGGTGTGGTATATACCGCTTTATTGATGGTTCCCAATGCGCCAGTGCGCAACGTCGATGGATCATTTGCTGGACCACAAGAAGAAATCACCCTGTCCTTTGACAATCCAGTAGCGCGCGCCTTGGAGACCAAAGATGTCAATGAAAAAACGCGACTACTCGCCAATCTTTACGTGGAAGCAGATATCTTTAAATTCTTAAAATACCGTACGGAGTTTGGAACGGATTTGGTCTACTCCAATCACGAAACCTTTTTTCCTTCTTTTGAGAGAGGTAACTTTTTTGGAAAATCAGGTATCCGTGAAAATGCGAGTAATAACCGCTTTTGGATCAACAAACATTTGCTCACTTTCAACCAACAGTTGAGCGAAAAACACCACCTCTCTATGTTGACCGGATTTGAAGCACAATCTGGTCGCTATGAATGGTTGTTTGCCTCTCGGGAAAATCTTCCGACCAATGATTTATTATCTATCAACTTAGGAGATGTTGGACAACAGCAAACCAATGGTGGTGCTGGGCACTGGGCATTGATCTCTTATTTTGGTCGCCTAAACTATAATTTCAACGAACAAATTCTATTTACTGGAACTGTACGGGCCGATGGATCTTCTCGTTTTTCGCCTAATAATCGTTATGGTATTTTTCCTTCTGCTGCCGTGGCTTGGAGAGCTTCCAATACCGAATTAGTGAAAAATGTAGAGCTGATCGATAATATGAAATTCCGCGTTGGAGTTGGTGAAGTGGGTAATCAAGAGATTGGCTTATATTCTTACTTAGCCAATCTTCGCGCCATCAGTGTGGCTCTAGGAGATGACCTACAAACAGGCTTCGTACCGGATAATATTGCCAATTCTAATGTACTCTGGGAATCCTCTTTCCAAACCAACTTTGGTCTGGATCTGGGGCTCTTCAAAAATCGCATAGAACTAATCGCTGACTACTATATAAAACGAGCAGATGGTATGCTTTTGCCTGCACTCCTACCGGCTACAGCGGGTAGCCTCAATCCTCCTTTTGTGAATATTGGTGAAATTGAAAATCGCGGCCTAGAGCTTTCTTTGAATACCGTAAACTTATCAGGAGCTTTCAAATGGAATACCAGCTTGAATTATACTAAAAACAATAACAAGGTCATTAGCCTAGGCTCCAATGGTAATTTAGTAGGACTCCTACAACGTATCCCCGTAACTCGAACAGTGGAAGGCATGCCGATCAGTCAGTTTTATGGCTATGTCATGGAAAAAACATTTGAGTCGCAAGCGGAAGTAGCGGAAAGTCCTTTCCAATCCAATGGTACCCGTGCAGGAGACCTCAAATTTAAGGACCTCAATGATGATGGAGTTATCAACGATGCTGATCAGACTTTTATCGGTAGCCCCCTACCCGATTTCACCTTAAATATGACCAATGCCCTTTCCTATAAAGGTTTCACCTTCAACTTCTTTTTCCAAGGCGTTTTTGGAAATGAAATCCTAAACTTGATTCGACGGGATATTGAAGGACAGGCAGGGCTAAACAACCAATCGGCTGCGGTCAAAAATCGTTGGACGACCTTAAATACGGTTACGGATGTACCCCGACCAACAGGTTCTGATCCCAATGATAATCGCCGAATATCCACCCGCTTTATTGAGGATGGCAGTTTTATCCGATTAAAAAACATCTCTCTTGGTTATGAGTTTCCTAGAAAATGGTTGCGTAATTTACGAATGCAAAATCTCCGTATTTACGTCTCCGCGCAAAATATAAAGACTTGGACCGATTATTCTGGCTATGACCCAGAAGTAGGCTCTTATAATCAAAACCCATTAATTAATGGAGTAGAAAACGGACGTTATCCGATTTCGAAGAGTTACACCTTTGGTTTGAGTGGTCAATTTTAAAAATCCAAAACGTAGAAAAATGAAAATATCCTTTCCTTTTATTACCATCTTAGTTCTTGCTTTAACCCTTAGCGGTTGCGAGGGCTTCCTTGATCGAGAACCGCTCGATCAAATTAGTGCTGATAATTTTTACTCCAATGTAGACGAAGTCAATATTGCATTGGTCGGTACTTATGCACCATTATTAGACATCGACTGGACCGGTAAAGGCTGGATGATTACTGAAATCCCATCAGATAATTCTCAGCCAGGCGGAACAGATCCTGATTTCACTCCTATTGATAATTTTACAGTTACAGCTGACAATTTAATTGTTGGAAATTACTGGGCTAGGCACTACCAATTGGTGACTTATGCGAACACTGTCATTTCTAAAGTCAATCAATCCACCACTATCGACGAAGACCTAAAGCAACCGCTTTTGGCAGAAGCAATGTTTTTACGAGCCCTTGCCTACTTCGATTTGGTGCGTGTTTTTGGTGGAGTGCCTCTTATTACAGATCCTCCTCTTTTTAGTGGAAATTTATTATTCCCGCGTGCTACCGTCCCGGAGGTTTATGAATTAATTATAGCGGATTTCCAATTTGCTAGCGAGCACCTTCCACTGGAAAGAGGTGGCGGCGAATTGGGTCGAGCCACTAAAGGCGCAGCGCTAACTTATTTATCCAAAACGTACCTCACCACTCGCGATTATCTCAAAGCGAAAGAAAAGGCTCAAGAAGTGATGGAATTAAACGTCTACGAATTAATGCCTACTTACGAAGCCTTGTTTGACTTAGCCACTAATGACAATAATATAGAATCCATTTTCCAAGTACAATATGCTGGTTGTGGACCTTTCGGTACCGGAAACCCGATGCAAGCTTTTTACGCTCCTTGGGGAGAAGGTATTACCAAAGATCGAGATGGTTGGGGTTCACACGTACCCACTGGACCGAGTGTTTCCAATCCAAATACGACCATGCTAGATGCCTATGAGGAAGGAGATTTGAGAAAGAAATGGACGGTCATGACTTCCAAAGAGCATTACCCCAAGATCAATGCTGAAGATGGAGGCTACACCTATCCGGCCACTGGCGCTTCGGCCACCAACGGAAACATCAAAAAATATGTAGTGGGTAGTGGTTCTAATATCTGCTTTATGAGCACTCCGCAAAATGCACATATCCTGCGCTATGCTGACATACTACTTACCTATGCAGAAGCACAACTACAGATTGATGGAGGTATTACCGCTGACGCAGGTGCTTTGGATGCCTTTAATGCTGTTCGCCTCCGGGCAGGCTTAGAGACCGTCGACCAGATCGACAAAGAAATGATCTTGGCAGAACGAAGAGTCGAATTTGCCTTTGAAGGACATCGCTGGTTTGATTTGCTTCGCTCCAATCGGGCGATAGAAATTTTGCAAGTACACGGCAAGAATTTAGACATCAATAACCTGCTTTTCCCTATTCCTTCAGGAGAATTGCAGATCAATCCAAAACTGGTACAGAATCCAGGTTATTAGGCTTTAGCCAAAACTTTGAAAATCATCATTGTTTATGAATAGGAAATCTTTAATCTACTTGTGCTTAGTCTTTTGCGGCCTCACTTTTATGGCTTGTAAAAAAGACCAATCTGCACCAATTATCAATTCGGTAAATCCCGTATTCGGCCCTGCCGAAACCTTAGTCACTTTCGAAGGACTAAACTTGCAAGACATCCAAGAAGTTACCTTCAGTGGTCAATCTGTCAATTTCAATAACGCTTATAATTCAGACGTTGCACTCCTTTTCAGAGTACCTTCTAATGTACCCTTAGGAGAGCACGTGGTAGAATTTCGTACCGCTGGCGGAACTACTACGAGTAATTTTCGGGTAACCCTAGAAGCACCTCTTGTCTTTAAAACGAATCCAGAATTTGCCTCTCCCGGAGATATCGTAAATATTATAGGAAAAAATTTCTTTGAGCCGATTCGCGTTTTCTTTTTTGATAGTATAGAAGCCGAGATCGTGACCCTTTTTCCTGACTCGATGGAAGTCATTGTACCCGAAGGTATCGAAAAAGGCCGTGTAACGGTAGATGCTAATGGTGGTGTGGCTTTCTCCCAAGTCAATTTCTTTTCCGTCAACTCCATTCTGGTCAATGATTTTGATGGCAATGGGCTTCGCTCCGAAACGCTTAAATGGGGTTTTAGAGGGCAAATCAATCAAACTGCCGCCACCGCTACACAAAATATGAACCCTGATCCAATCGATGGAAATTTCCTAAAACTTAGTGGTAAAGATGACCAAGATGAAGGTTGGATTGGTGGCGCCCAAAGTCACTTTGGTTTTCCCGGCGATACCTTTACCGTTTTTGGAATGACTACGGATATCAATAATACTCTTTTGGAAATGGATGTCAATAATAATGGTCGCAAAAATACCCACGTAAACCTAATCTTACAAGAGCATGAAGGATTGGTTGGGGACTTTGTGCATGACGTCCACCTAGACGGAGAAGCGGGCTGGCAACGCTTGTCTATTCCGCTAAATCGCTTCAAAAATTTTGAAGGTTTTCTTATTGACCCTAGCAAAGTCAAACTTATAAAAATCCATATGACCGATGTAGACGACTCTAATAATCCTCTCGAAGTAAATGTGGATAATGTAAAATTCCTAGAAATCTTATAACCAATTTTTAATATAACTGTCCCCCAAAAACGGGACCTAACCTTTAAATAAAACGTATAATTATGAAACGAATCTTTACCGTCCTTTCCATGTTATTCCTCCTCTCCAACATGGGTTTCGCTCAAGTATATTTGGATCATTTTGACAATGATGATCCTGCTTTCATGGGTGGAGCTACCGCTTATTCCTTTGAAGAAAAAGACAGTGAATTAACGATCTCTTCAGATACCCCAGGCCCTTTCGATGCTTTTACTTACCAACTGCATATTCCTGACAATAATACTTTAGTACCAGTCGATGCAACCGAAAACAATAAACTATTTGTACGTGCTAAAGCAAGTAGCGTTGGTACCCAGTTGCGAATAGATCTAAAAGATGCCGATGGCTATGTCACTTCAACAGCAGGCATCACCCAAACCCTAAACACTGACTATAAAATACTAGAGTTTGATTTTACTAACCTCTACTCTGATGGTGGTTTTGGTGGTTCACCTTGTACTTCTGGCCCTTGTCCGGTCGATGGTACCAATTTGGTAGAATTGGTCATGTTCACAGATCCCGGTATTGGTGGTTTCAATGGAAAAGTCGTCATCGACTATATCGCATTTGGTAAAAAGCCAGATGGCCCTATTGTCTCTGATATTTACCAAGACCACTTCGATGCAGATAGTTCTTTGACCTCTTTTATCGGAACTGCTACTTACGGTATGTCTCTTTCTACGGATACAGAATTAACTATTTCTGGCGATGGTTCTAATCCAATGTGGGATCCGCTAACTTATGTATTTCGTACTCCCCCTACTTGGGATCCAGTGGATATTGATGTAACTGGAAATCACAAAATGTACATCAAAATTAAGTCGACTGTTCCCAGTACGACTATCCGTATTGACTTGGTTGATATTGATGGTTATGCCAATACTCAAGGATCTATTACTAAACTAGTAGGTACTGATTATTCGGTCATCGAGTTTGATTATGCTGGAACCTATTCCGACCTAGGCTATGGAGGTACTCCTTGTGATGCCTACACTGCTCCCTGCGATGTTGA
>CAYQRA010000340.1:0-7348 GCA_964419315.1 uncultured Saprospiraceae bacterium
CTTTCTCGGTCATTCCAATTCCTCTATCTTTAATAGTAATGGTTTTGGCCTCTTTATCTACCACCACATCAATAGTCAAATCACCTAATTCTCCTTTGAAATCTCCTCTGGAGGAAAGTGTTTTGATTTTGGACGTAGCGTCTACTGCATTAGAAACTAACTCTCTGAGGAATATTTCTTGATCGGAGTAGAGAAATTGCTTAATGATCGGAAAAATATTTTCCGTTTCAACGGATATTTGTCCTTTTGGCATAGTTAAGTTTTTTTATGGTTTTAATGATACTTAAAAACTAAAGTTCAAAGGCTATGCCAGCGGGATTTTGCTGCCAAAATGACGTAAAACTATGTATTATAATCAACTTTTCTGCCCAAAAGGCTAGTAATAGCTGCACACTAACCTATATCCATCCTGTTTTGAATGTCACAAACGAGTGTTTTTTTGAATACTCTTTGGCATTTGTGGTTTCATTATTGCAAAATACTATGCATAACCACACAATATAAATAAACAATCATGGAAAAGAATTCAATCATCAAAGGCGCAGAAATTCAAAATTTGATCACAAAATTTTATTACAAGAATAATCATTTGTGTTTTCAGATTCTCCTTTATCTAGGTGTAGAGAATACGGTTCCTTTCAAAGAATTTACAGACTATACGGAATACAAGAAAGTATACAGTGAATTGATGGATGCAAAGACAAACAATCAAGTAGTAAGTATACCTCAAAACAACCTAGTATTAACAAATATGGGTTTAGCATAATGGCATAGTTATTGGATATACTAGAATGGAACATTGAGACATAAAATAAACATACGGAGAGCATACAAAATCATTGAAATTATTCATGATTTCAAATAAGAATCTTTCCTAACTCATACCTCCCCCAAGAATTGAAAGAGTAAATAGGTCATTAAGATGACCTAAAGATATTGAAGACGTAGGATCAGTAATGATCTTATAGCAGTGAGTGGAGCCAGTTCCATTGGGGGGTAGAGCTGGTCTCCCTTACTCACTACTTCTTCCCAAAAATTGACCTATTAAAGAGCATGATTTTTGCCGATCCCCCCCGATGTCGCCCCCGATATACGACATTGAATGCAATTGATAATTTGTAGGGAATACATGCAAAAGTCTTAGAGTCAGCAATGACTTTAAAATAGTGAGTGAAGCCAGTTCCATTGGGGGGTAGAGCTGGTCTTCCTTACTTATTTAATACAAGTCGCAATTCATCGCAACTTGTTTTTAATGAAAAAAATTATTAGAAAGTCCTCAAGCGGATTTTCAAATTTGAAGAATTATAAAAGCATGATTTTTGCCGATCCCCCCCGATGTCGCCCCCGATATACGACATTGAATGCAATTGATAATTTGTAGGGAATACATGCAAAAGTCTTAGAGTCAGCAATGACTTTAAAATAGTGAGTGAAGCCAGTTCCATTGGGGGGTAGAGCTGGTCTTCCTTACTTATTTAATACAAGTCGCAATTCATCGCAGCTTGTTTTTAATGAAAAAAATTATTAGAAAGTCCTCAAGTGGATTTTCAAATTTAAAGAATTATAAAAGCATGATTTTTGCTAAATCCCCCCTGATGTCACCCCTCATTTAAGACATCAAAGCAAGATATTGTAGGGATATTACATGCAAAGATCTTAAGGTCAGCAATGATCTTAATAAGGTGAGCAAGTCCAGTTCCATTGGGGGGTAGAGCTGAATTTCGCTCACTTTTTTTTTGCCTAAAATGAAAGTGCCTGATGTGTATCATAACATCAGGCACTTTTTATATTATTGAAATACTCGCAAAGGATTACTTTACATCCACTTCAATACGTTTATCTCGGTTGGCCAATTCCCAAGCAGTGTGAAAAACGAGGCGACCAATTGTTTCCATTTTTTCGAAATTGATTTTCTCAACCGTATCCGAAGAACGGTGGTAATCCTCGTGCGTTCCATTGAAGTAAAAAACCGCAGGAATTCCTTTCTCGGCAAAATTATAATGGTCGGATCGATAGTAATAACGATTCGGGTCGTCGGGTTCATTATAGGTATAATCTAAGGTCAATTGGGTATAAGTCGAATTCGCTTCTTCATTGATTTCATGCAACTCGGTACTCAAACGATCAGAGCCAATGACATAAATATAATTTGGATTTTCTTCGTACTTTTTATCTACTCTTCCAACCATATCTACATTGATATTTACAACAGTATTTTCCAATGGATAAATCGGCCGAGCGGTATAATACTCCGACCCCAAAAGTCCTTTTTCCTCTGCCGTAACAAGCATACACAAAACAGATCTGCGTGGCCCATTACCTGCTTTCTTTGCTTTAGAAAAAGCTTCGGCTACGCCTAGCACCGTAGATGTTCCAGAACCATTATCATCGGCACCATTATAAATAGCATCTCCTCTTTTCCCCAAATGATCATAATGGGCAGTAATCACAACGATCTCTTTTTTCAATTGCTCATCAGATCCTTCGATAAAACCCAACACATTTCTACCATCGAGCAAACGAGCTCCTTTCTGCTGCGTCAAATCGAGATTAACAGAAAGCAAAATCGATTTACTTTTTCCTTTGCGTTGCATTTTTTTCCGAGCTTTGACCACCTTACCAAAAGTATTTCCTAGTAGTTTTTTAGCAATCGTAGAAGAGATGTAGATCGTATTGGCATAATGATCTTCCGGTGCTTTGGATTGCCCCAAAACGACTTGACGACCAAACCATTCATTTCTGTTTTTGCCGGCAAATTTTTGCATTTCATTTTCAATAACCAAAATAGCCTTTGCTCCATTGCGATAAGCCGCTTCCGCTTTTTTCTCCCAATTTGTCGACCATTCCGAATATTCTTTAGTTCCGGTAATTCTGGATACTCCTTTTCGGTTGAATGGCTCGTCTTTATAAACCAATAATATTTTATCTTTTACATCGACTCCTTTATAATCATTATACGACTCCTCTTCGATGCCATAACCCAAGAAAAGAATTTCTTTGACTCCCTCTTTAAGGAGGCTACTACTGCGTGTAGAAAAACTGACAAAGTCTACGCCATGTCGATAAGTCTTACCATCAACTTTCAAATCAATTGCTTCCCATTGACTCCAATTGAAAGCTACTTTTTGAAAATAAGAACCTTCTACCACTGGGGGTAAACCAAAGGTTTGAAATTGACCTGCGATATATTCTGCTGCCTTATCATTGCCTTCGGTCCCAGCTTCTCTGCCTTCAAAATCATCGGAGGCCAGAATAGTCAGATGCTGCCTGAGTTGGGCAGCCGTAATCGTTTTGGCAAATGGAACGGGTTCGTATTCCTCCAAGGTTAAACCAGCATCTGCTGCTGCTTTAGCATTGGGCGGTTGTGCCCAAATAGAGAGATTAAAAGTTATGGAAAACAGAAATAAAACTAGGGTATACTTCATCTTAGGTAATTTGTTATTGATGAAGTTGGTTAAAAAGTCGTGATGAACTTATTGATAAGTGCCTGTCCGGCTGGCCAGACGGGCTTGGCAATCAAGACGAAGCTCATTTTTTGTTTCGTAGCCAAAGCTACGGTGACCAAAAATAGCTGAAGTATTGGTTGTCAATGACTTGTCAAGAAATCATTAAGGGCTTTTTTAAACAACTTCGATTATATTCCTACAAGAAAAAATACAATGCTAACACATCGCAATTTTATTGACTCTCCTTGCATGGCGGCCTCCTTCAAAATCAGTGGTTAGAAAAGCTTTGACCATATCCATCGTCAATTTTTTATTGACAAATCGACAAGGGATCGCCAGTATATTGGCATCATTATGCTGGCGAGCCAATTCCGCCAAATCTTTTTGCCAAGCAATAGCTGCCCGAATACCCTGATGCTTATTGGCTGTCATGGCTACTCCATTGGCACTCCCACAAAAAAGAAAACCTCTTCCTGCTTTTTCTGATTCAACAGCCTCGGCTACTGGATGTACAAAGTCTGCATAATCTACAGAATCCAAAGAATCAGTACCCATATCTAAGACTTCATAATTTGCTACTTCCAGCCAAGATTTGACCATTTCTTTGTATTCAAATCCAGCATGGTCTGCTCCAATAGCAATGATTTCTTTTTTCATGATAATCCTTTTTATGTTTTTATTTTAAACGTTTTAACCCAAAGGCTCAGTGCATTGTAAATTAAATTCTTTTGCATTTTGATCGAGGCTATTTTTAGATTTAGCAAGACATTTTTTAAGCGCATCCTTGTTGGCTGGTCGAAAAAAATAACGAAGTCTAAATCTAAAAAGAGACCATCAAAATTGAAAGTTAATTATTTTACAATGTACTCAGTGCTCTTAAAAAACAAAATTCTACCTAAGCCCGCCTTTACGAGACAACTATTTTTTTCAAGCTTCTTTAAAAGAACCTAAAAGCAAAAGTGACACTTCCCCGAAGATCGGAAAAAAGTGTCACTCTCTTAGGTTTAGCACCTTATTTATCTACAAAAAAGCAGTCATAGATGACGGAAGCAAAAGATTGACCAACAAACCTATTGTCCAAGGTAAGGTCCAACAATTGCCTTGATCTCTGCTTCGAAGTCCGTATCCCCTTGTTGCTGTACCAAGCCTAATAACTGTTGTAGCAAACCTAAAGAAGAATCTCTATCTCTTTGGAAAAAAGATAAATCTGAAGGATCTAGAGAATTATAAAAATCCAGATGATCCACCTGTTCTTTTGCCAAAGTTAGCATATGTGGTTTCGCTTTATCGAAGGCTCCTGCCTGTGTGTACATAGAAAAATACACCATGGTGGTTTGATCGAAAGGAAAGTTCATATGTGGAAAAGCCTCGAAGTATTTGTCGATCAAAGCAACAGCGCGATCATTGTCTTTTTGGGCCAAAAGCGTCCGGATAGTTCGGATCAAAGAAACCTTTGTCGTCTGAACAGACGGGCCATAACTATGATCTACAAACAATTGCTCCTTATCGAAATTCCCCCAAAGGAATTTATTCATTACATTATCATAAACGGCATCTACATTAACTCGACCATTTCCTGGCATCCCGTAAACATTTCTCTCTCCAGCAGATTTTACAGGAACCAAGCGCAAGCTCAATCCTTCCAACTGGGTGTAATCCTGAATTCCCAACATGGAATTTTGCTGGCAGGTGACCGAGAAATAAATCGGTCGTTCCCAGATATTAGAATAGATCACATCCAAGATGGCCAAGTCTCCTTTGTAGAGGTAAGATCCTTTATTGATTCTAAAATCTATTACTGGAGCTACTTTCGACGAGTCTGCTTGGGTAATCATTCCTAGTTCCAATGCTTTCTTTTTATTGACTGGAATCGTCACGCGACGAGCAGGGAAATAACTCTCCAACTTACGACCTCCTTGTAATGGAATCTCATGGGTTTCTCCTACAAACTTTAGCGCCCGTCCCAAATCCATCGGAACGTTCTTGTTTTGTTCATAAGGATCAATAAACAATTGGTTTCGTTTATATCCACGAATGGCATTTGCTGGTACTTGCATTTTAATTGCTGGAGAATCATTTACTTTTCTACGCAATTGGTCGATGTACCAATCTACGGCAATCAGACTTAAGTTGACTACCCTTACATCCGTACGAATATTTTCGACTTCTTGAGCATACCAAAGTGGATAAGTATCATTATCACCATAGGTAAATATGATCGCATTGGGTTCGCAAGAATTTAAGAAATTAGAAGCATAATCTCTTGCTCCGGTATGACTCGATCTATCCATTCCATCAAAGCCATTAAAGCCCATTAGTAGAGGGGCAATAAAAACCAAACCAATAGCCACTGGTGTAGCGACATTGCTAGACAATTGTAAACGTTTGACAAATAATTCAAACAAGCCGAGCACCGCCATTCCGATCCAAATACAATAGGTAAAGAAGGAACCTACCAATACATAATCTCGTTCCCTCGGTTCATTCGGTGGCTGATTGGAATAAACAATGATGCCGATTCCGGTAATAATAAACAAGCCCAACAGTGCAAGAAAATCTTTCGGTCGTTTGGCAAAATGAAAAAACATTCCCAGCAAGCCAAAGAGAAATGGCAGCATATAAAAGGCCGTTTTGGAGGGATTATTGGCCAGACTTTCAGGAAGTTCTCCTTGATTGAAAAGGCGGGCATTGTCTATAAAAGAAATACCAGATATCCAATTACCATTTCGTGGATCAGCAGGGGTAAAACCTTGTTCCCCATTTTGGCGGCCAGAGAAATTCCACATAAAATATCGGAAATACATCCAGCGAATCTGATAACCAACAAAGAACCCAATGTTGTCAGCCATACTCGGTCTTCCGGGCGGCAAGGGTACATTAGGGTCTGTGTTGACCCCCATCCATCTACGATACAAAGTTTTTCTAGCATCATCTTGGTGTCCCATCCGCGGAAAGAGTCCTTTGTCTTTGGGAGCATATTCTGGTGTAATTTTTCTATCTATCAATTCATAGTGGTCTCCGACACTACCGTATCTTTCTTTTACATCCGTACTGACCACTGGGGCATCGAAGTGAGGCCCTTTAAAAAGAGGACGCTCTCCATATTGTTCCCGATTGAGGTAGGTCAATAATTGGAATGGATTGTCAGGATTATTCATATTGATCGGTGTGTTCGCATTGGCTCGAATCACGACCATTCCTAAAGTAGAGAAAGCCAACATGATTAGTGTTGCACTGACAATTAGTTTTTGAGCCAAAGAGTTTTGGTTTTGGTGTGCCCATCTCAGACCTCCCACCACCAAAGTGGCCAAAATAATAACTAAAGGTATCGCTCCACTATTGATGGGAAGACCAAAGTTATTGACCATCACTAAATCCAATTTACTCCATAGCCAAGGAATCCCTGCAATAATTATTTTCTGGATAAAGACCATAAAGACCAAGCCAACACCAACTGCGGCTCCCATTCCCACGATATTGGTTTCTTTGTATTTCTTGAAATAGTAGAATAATGCCAAGGCTGGAAAAGTCAGGATACTCAAAAGGTGAACACCAATAGAAAGTCCAGCAGAGTATAAAGCAAAAACGACCCAACGATCATTTTGTGGCTCATCTGGCAAATTATACCATTTGAGCATGGCCCAGAGCGTGAGGGCTGTAAAGAAAGTAGACATGGCATAAACCTCTCCCTCTACTGCTGAAAACCAAATAGAGGTACAGAAAGCCGTAGATAATCCAGCGACCAAACCCGCACCTGCTAAAACCATAGCATAACTTCCATCTGGTTCTGATTCACGGCCTACAAAAGCCAATTTGCCCAAAATGATGGTGACCCAACAAATAAGCATGGCTGCAAAGGCACTACACATCCCGGAACTCAGATTGACCGCAAAGGCGATATC
>CAYQRA010000341.1:0-7336 GCA_964419315.1 uncultured Saprospiraceae bacterium
ACGGAAAAACATGGGTGTATTTAGGGCAGTTTTATTTTGAAAAAGGAAAGCAAGGAAAGGTGGTATTAATCAATGAATCTTCAGAAACCGGACAAGCGATCATTGCAGATGCTGTTCGTTTTGGAGGAGGTCTGGGAACGACCCCGGATTGTGATTCGGGAAGGAAAAGTGGAGAACCCAGATTTGAAGAAGCCGCAAGGTATTATGCCAAATTTCAAGGCTTTCCCTACTGCCTCAACGATGTGATGGTAAGACCGCATTATGCGGAATGGGAACTGGCTAAAGGTACGCGCCAAGAACAACAAAACTCGGTGTATATCTCTTGGCATACCAATGCCAGTCCCAACCATCAATCGGGGTCCGAATCCTACATCCACAGTCGGCGACCTGTTCGAGGGAGCAAGCAATTGAGAGATTATATTCATCAGGAAATGATTACGGATATTCGCCATGCTTGGCAAAGAGATTGGTCGGATCGCGGCGCAAAATCTGCCGACTTTGGGGAATTAAGAGGTTTGCAAACCATGCCGGGCGTTTTGTTGGAAATCGCTTTTCACGATCACGCAGGAGATGCCAATGCTTTATCGACTCCGGCTTTTAGAAATCTGGTGGCTCGATCGGTTTACAAAGGAATCGTTCGTTATTTTGCCGCCAAAGATCAACGGTCTCCAGTATTTCTTCCAGAGCCTCCAAGTCATGTCGCGGCAGTCAATTTAGGAAATCATAAAATTCGCTTGGATTGGAAAGAACCAATTTCTGGAGGAGTCTTTGGTGATGCTGCACAAGGTTACAAAGTTTATTACAGTCTTCACCCCAAAGCTTTTGCGGAATCGGTGGAGAGTAAAAATACCACTTTTACCTTTTCCAAATTAAAACCTGCGACGACTTATTATTTTAAAGTCGTAGCCAAAAATAGAGGCGGAGAATCTTTTGCCTCTCCGGTGATTGCCGCTCGTACGCCCAACGAAAATCAAAAGGCGCAATCCAAATACCTGATCGTTGATGGCTTCGATCGACTAGACAAAGGTTTAGCGATAAAAGTAAAAGAAAACAAGCCTCATTATGCCCCCTTGGGAAATACCCGTCGATTGTTTTTAGAGCGAATGAATAATTTTGATTATGCTGGTGAACACGCGCAAGCTTTGGCACTTGCGGGAGTCTACTTTGATGGAGCGCTAAATGAAGCGGTCGGAAGTGGATCCCTTTCTTTGCATCAATACGATGGAGTAGATTGGTATTTGGGACGAGAGTCTACGGCGGATCAGGTGCTGAGTTCCAAAGAGATTAGATTGCTGAAAACTTATTTGGATGCTGGAGGAAATTTAATTATTTCTGGCTCCGAATTGGCCTTTGCTTTGGATCACAAGGGCCAAGGTAAATCCTTTTATAAAAATTATTTGAAAGCTAATTATAAAGGGGATGATGCCAGACAAATGTATTTCTCTGGAAGTGGTGCCTTCGCACCCCTCAATGGCCAATTTGGGCATAGTGCCTACGGAGGCTACTTTGCTCATTCTCCTGATTATGTGACGGCTCATGCCGGTGGAGTGCCCGTTTTAAAATACAAAAATGGGCAAGTGGCCGCAGTCGGATACAAAGGGGATTTTGGAATGGTCAATTTTGCTTTTCCTTTGGAAACCATTGGCGATCTAAAAACCCGCAGTGCCTTACTGCAAAAAGCAATCAACTATTTGGGAGATAAAACTTCACGGGAAGCACTGGTGTTGGCAGAAATGCCAAGTATGTTTAAGGATGAACTAAAAGTTAACTTAGAAAGGAGCCCCGAAGGCTTTGCGGTTTTTGAATTGTTTAATCCAGAAGGAGAGGAGGTTATTGCTTCTTCTTGGAATCATAATGGGGTGGGAACCAAAGTTTTTGCAACCCACCGCTTACCACCAGCACTTTACCAGTATCGTTTCGAATTGATGGGCTTGGAGCAGAAAGGTTTTATTTTAAAAGAGTGAAATCGATTCTGGGTAGTATTGCGCTAAACATTCTTAGTCCTCCTTTTGTTAGACGTTTATTATTCGGCCAAGGAGGCCAAGAATTTATAGACAATAAACGATTTTAATTTAAATAGCTCTATGCAAACAGTAATTTTAGGAACGGGATGTTTTTGGTGTACGGAAGCCGTTTTTCAAAACTTAGCAGGTGTCCAAGAAGTCGTCTCTGGCTATGCCGGAGGGCATGTAGAAAATCCAACTTATGAACAAATTGGGACCAAAACGACGGGGCATGCCGAAGTGGTCAAAATCACTTTTGATCCGGAGATTATCACTTTGGCGGATTTGCTAGAAATCTTTTGGCGAGTGCATGATCCTACCACCCTTAATCGACAAGGGAATGATGTTGGTCCCCAGTACCGATCCGCTATTTTTTATCAAGATGAAAATCAAAAAGCAGTAGCAGAAAAATCTTTTCGCGAAGCGAATGCTTCTGATTTGTGGTCAGATCCGATTGTCACTGAGATTACCGCTTTTACCAATTATTTTCCAGCAGAAGATTATCATCAAAAATATTTTAATCGGGTAGGGGATCGAAATCCATATTGTACCTATGTCGTCAAACCCAAAGTAGAAAAAGTGAAAAAAATGTTTGGCGATAAACTGAAAAAGTAAAGACTTACTTCACATAAACGCAAATCAATCTTATAAGCCTCTAAGCAGTATCATTCTACTGTTTAGAGGCTTTTCTGTTTTTAAAATAGACGTGCTTTCTTGATATTAGGGGTGAAGATTGTGATCCCATTTATAAAATTTTATCTTTGGCAATAATGAAAACGGACATTACTTCTCCATTGCCCAAACCGAGCCTTAAGTGGGCTTCTTGGATCTATATACTAGGTTTACTTTTAGGGGCGACTTTGGCTTTTTCGGAGGATGTTTTGGATCGGACTTTCTTACCTCGCTTGGGCATGGCCGTCGGATTTCTTCCGATCTTAGCTTTCCTTATTTTTAAAGAAAGAAAAAAGGTGAAATGGCCAAGGCTAAATCTTTTTTTCTACGCTTTGCTCTTCTTCTTTTTATGGAACCTACAAAGCCTTTTTTGGGCGACTACTTTCTCAGAGGCCGTATTGGAATCCCAACGTATCTTCTTGTCTATTGCTATCTTTTGGTTGACGCTGTTTTTTCTAAACAATGATTCGGAATTTGAGTTGCACCTATTAAAACTGACTTTAGTGATTGGTCTTTTGGCCATTGCTTTGGCAACTTGGCAAATTTTCCAACTTGGAGCAATTGATAAATTGAGTTTGTATGAAGTAAAAGGAATTTCAGGGCATCGAAATCTTTTTGCTGCCTTTGTGCTTTTGCTGCTTGGCTTTGCCTTGATCGCGGCTGAAAAATTAGCTACTGCTTGGAAACTTATCGCTCAGCTAGTCGCTTCCTTATCTTTGCTATTGCTATTTATTTTACAAGCACGATCTGCTTGGTTGGGACTTTTAGGAGGAAGTTTTTGTTTGGGCCTACTGTATGTTTTTTATGTTAGAAAAATTCGCTTGCATTGGCGGCTTCCTGCGCTGGTTCTATTTCTATTTTTACTCAGTCTTTCTTGGTATACCTGGCAAGGCGGCTTACCTCAGTTTTTAGAAAGAATCAATGTTACGCAATATCTAGGTTCAGAAACGGCGGTAGAGCGGCAGCGCTTGTGGGATAAGACGCTTTGTACTTTTCAAAAGAATCCTATGATGGGAGTAGGGGCAGGAAATTGGCAAACTCATTTTGCAGGATGCAATGTTCATGGTTTATACAGTGTCGAACTCAATGATGTGACTTACCAAAGGCCACACAATGATTTTCTATGGGTGCTTTCAGAAACAGGACTGATTGGTTTTTTACTGTATCTCTTTTTTATACTTGGTTTATTGGTCTATGGAATAAAAGCGTTAAAAAAGGCCGATGAAACCAACCTTTTGGCTGCAATGATCCGTCTTTCTTTATTAGTAGGGCTTTTGATTATTGCTTGTTTTTCTTTTCCCAAAGAAAGGATCGAATTACTGGTGTGGATGTATACTTTATTGGCTTTGATCGCCCATTCTATAAAGGTCCGCCGATCGGAAAATGCAGTCGATGCCTATTTGGGACAAGCACTTTTGATTCTATTTTTGCTAGGTGGCTTATTTTCAGTCCATTCCTTATGGAAAAGAGCACAAGGAGAATATGAGATGAATCAGATTTATTTTCTAAAAGCTTATCAGAAATGGCCAGAATTACTGGCTGCTTGTGATGCTGGAGAAAGCCGGTTTTATACCGTCGATCCCAATGCGATACCCATCAATTGGTATCGAGGAACTGCGCACTTTTCACAAGGGAAATTTGCAGAAGCCAAACAAAACTTCGAAGCCGCTTTGGATATTGCTCCATACAATCAGCATTGCTGGAATGACCTAGGTAGTTGTTTGGAAAAATTGGGGCAAAGAGCAGAAGCAAAAGACTGTTATTTAAAAGCGCTGGAGATAAGTCCTATGTTCAATGACTCCAGACTAAACCTCGGAATACTCTATTATAAAGAAGGAGATTTTATCACCGCAAAAAACTATATCACCAGTATGCAAGACACCTTACGCGCAAAACCCTACCTAGAAATCATAGAAAAAGCTCAATTAGAGAATTGAGTCATCAGAATTAGGCATTGTTTTTACTTTTACTTATCTTGTATATTCAACTTTAATCCCTTATCTGAAACCTCAAACCTATTCTTAAGCTTATGAAAATTAAAACTTTACTCTTACTCTGTCCTTTATTTCTAATCGCCTTCCCCGTTTTTTCCCAGCAGATCGAATTAGATCCTGCAAAAGGCTGGCAAGGACGACTCATGGATGTAGGAATCTCCGGTACCAATACTTTTTTCTCCTCTGCCTCCACTACCTGTGGTTCCTTAGAAGAAAGTAAGGTGGTATTTCACCAAGGGATGTCCACTTTTTCACCAACCGGCTTATTTGTCGAGAGTGATGTTCAAATATATAGCCGAGTTGATGTTCCAGCCGCTGCCCCAATCGGCCTTTACGATGTTATTTTATGGGCTGGCCAAGGAGGTTGTGAAGTGAGTTGCCAAGACTGTTTCGAAGTCTTTCCAAGATCTTCGATCACAGAGGTAAGTCCAAATGAGGAAAGAATCAATACCATGAATACAGATGTAAGAATTACCACAGACTATTCCTGTTTTACCCAGGGTTCTTCTACCTGTCAAGTCAATGCTGGAAATGTGCGTTTTTTCCAACCAGCTCCCGGTACTTTTGATTTTACCCCCAATAGTGTTACCGTCGTAGACGATAAAACGCTGATCGCTAATGTTGATGTCCCTTCTTTTGCAATCATCGGAGATTATAATATTGTCGTGGCGGAAGGTTATCCTTGTGAAGCTTCTTGCGAAAACTGTTTTGAAGTTTTAGAAAATCCTTTTATTGAATTGATTTCAGGAAAAGAAGCGCTGCGTAATGCAGAGGTCTCTGTCGTTTTAGAGATCTTTTTTGCAGATATAGCAGGATGCTTTTATGATGCAACGACTGTTTTCTTACAACAAGGAAGCTATTTTATTTATCCTGAATCGGTGATGGTCAATGGTCAGATGGTCAGTCTTGAGGTAAAGATACCTAGCGATGCTCCTTTGGGGATTTATGATATCTTCGTCGGAGATCAATTAGGAGGAACCTGTGAGTATGTCTGCGAGGGATGTTTCACGGTTTTACAAAATGTTGGAACGGTAGATCCTGAATTTTCAGAAGCGGTAATGGTTTACCCGAACCCAAGTGATGGCAGCTTTATGATTTCTTGTGAGAATACCCTTAAAGATGCCCGTCTAACCATTTACGATGCTGCTGGAAAATTGGTGATCGATAAACAGATTCGCCAATTTAAAAATGCGCCCATTCAACTAGATGCTAAAGGCGTTTATTTCCTCAAATTAGCAAGTGAAGAATCTATTTCAATAAAACGGATTGTTGTGAAATAGAACACGCTAGATCAATAAAAAGCCCTCCTAGAAAAGAAAATTTTAGGAGGGCTTTTGCTATCTACGGAGACCGTTTAAATTAGAATTTATTTTAGGACTTGTCTTGGGGTAGGACTGCATTTTTAAATGCATCAGCAAACTCTGCTAGTAAAACCGAAACCTCCTCTTCTTTATATTTCCTTGAAAAATGTATAGGGATCGGAGTCTTTACCCCGCAGCGGCTCATTATTTCACCAGATGCTTTGGAATAACTATGATAATTGGCTGCTGCCAATGCTCTATCCGCATAATTATAGAAACATTCAATATAAACCTTATTGCAGTCTTGAAATAACTTTGCTATTTTTTCATGGTTGGATGCTGATGCAGCATGATCCATGATCATCCCAAGGGTATCTCCTTTCTTGATTTCTAGTAGATGATAAAGTTCTTTGGCCTGATAACTTTGGTTCTCAATCATTATTGCTGCTAAATCATCTTTAGCTTGGTAGGCATTTTTCAATCTGCTTACCCAAGCCCCACTTTTGAATGCACTTTTATTGGCCTCAAATTTTATAGAATCGTATTCCTTAAATAAATAAGCGATAGAGGGGGTTTTATGATCCAAAATCGTGAACTCAACGCTGAATTTTTTATTTTCATACAGCTTATTTCTTTCCTCTGTTTTTACGATGTCCCAAATTGGTGGACGAAGCTCTGAGACCTCTATTCGATCGGAATCTATTATTTCTCTTACTTCATAAGTAATGGCATCCTCAGCTATTAAATTCCATTGGTAGGCTTTTATTTTTGATTGTACTTGCTTACTGATCCCTTTCGGGCCGCAGATTACCACTCTATTTCCACCACCTATTTGATGTCTTAAGATGGTGTCGAAATTTATAAAATGATCAATATGGGTATGACTTATAAATAGAGCATTGGTATTCTGACAATCTTTGACCGTCAGTTCACTTGCTTCCCCACATTCACAAATTATATTGAAGGAATAATTGTCCAATTTGATCAGAATGGAGATGTCTTCTCCAACTTTACTTTTTACTTCTGGTAAAAACATAATTTTGTTTTGTACTAGCACTTACGATAAAGTCTAATAAAGCGAAACAATTATAATTTAGGGGACTAAATGATTTCATTCGGTCAAATTTCTCTATATAGGTTAAAATAGCAAAAATTAGTAGATAAATAATGTCCAATTGAGACGAATCGAGAATCAATAATGGCTTGAAAAATGAAATCCATAGGTTTTATTAAATTTTTATTAAACCCTTATTTAAAAAAAAATAGTGTAAGTCTTTGTCTGGTAAATGGTTAAGTGTCTTTGCAGGAATCTTGTGAATAATTAATAATAAGTTAATGAGGAAGAGCTTTGGTTTATCCTATTCTG
>CAYQRA010000342.1:0-7328 GCA_964419315.1 uncultured Saprospiraceae bacterium
CAGTACTTTCTAAAGACAAAAAAACATGAGACCGTTTATACCAATTTTTATTTGTTTGCTTCTTGCTTGTTCTTCTTTTTTAAGTGCTCAATCTGAAGGAGAAGAAAAAAGAGTTTTTATAACCAATGAAGCGACCATCAATACCGAGAATCTGGATTATAGTCCAGCTTTCTTTGAAGATGGAATTGTTTTTATTTCCAACAGAGTTTCCGCTAAGCGCTACCGAGTAACGGACAAAAGGATCGACAAAAACATCATGTCTATCTATCATTCTCAGCGATCAGAAAGTGGTAGTTTGATGGCTCCCGAGCCCTTGGAAGAATTACTTTCGACCGTCCATGAAGGTCCGATGACTTTTGATCGTACGGCAGAAAATATTTTCTTTACTCGTAATAATTATAAAAACGGGAAGAAAAAGAAAGCCAAAGACGGCATCGTCAAACTAAAGATTTACACCGCTTATAAGGTACAGGAGGAATGGTCAAACGTAGAAGAACTTTCCTTTAATGATGACGAAAGCAATACTGCCCACCCTTCTATCTCTGTAGATGGCAAAAATATATATTTTGCTTCTGATCGACCTGGCGGAATGGGCGGAATGGATATCTGGATGGTGCAAAGACGAGGCGATGAATGGGGTACTCCTATCAATATGGGACCAATGATCAATACGGATGGAGATGAAGTTTTTCCTTTTATCCATGCAGATGGAACTTTGTACTTTGCGTCGAATGGACACATGGGCTTGGGGGGCTTAGACTTGTTTTATTCCAGCCTTAATGAATCTAATGTATGGAAAAAACCAAGTAGCCTTGGCAAACCTTTCAATACCGAAAATGATGATTTTGGATTCATTGTAGACCGAGACAAAAAGAATGGTTATTTCTCTTCTAGCCGACCAGGTGGTCTTGGAGAAGATGACATCTATAGTTTTTATGCCTTAGACAATCTTGATGCGGTATCTGGAAATTTACGCCGCGATCCGAATGAAACGCGTCAAATAGAATTGGCCGTCATCAATGAAGAAACTGGAGACCTCATCGAAGGAGCTAAAATCAATTATATTTTAGTCGATGAATTAACCCTGGCCAAAGCCTTAGTCAATGATTCTAACGGACAATTGAGTGACAACGAAATTCTCCTCCGAATGCCTTTCGAAGATGGCAATCTCCAAGGAGTTACCGATAGCAATGGCCTCTACCCTGCTGAGGTAAAATACGCAAATTACATTTTTAATATTTCCAGATCTGGATTTCAAAGTAGACAAGTGGTACTTACTGCCAATAGTGATGTCAAACAGTTTTTGGTGACGATGGCTAAAGGCACAAATACTTATCCTAGCAATGGCGATTTGACCGGAACCACTACCGGTACCAATTCAACAGAATCTTCTGGCACCAATGGCAGTTCCTCAACAAGCGATGGAAGCGATGGAAGCACTGGCACTAGCAGCACCGTGCCTCCAGTGATTACAGGTACAATTGGCGGAAGTCTTTCTGACCTTGGCGTATCCTCTATCCAAGAAGGAACGATTATCGAATTGCCTAATATTTATTATAATTTCAACGATGCTAAGATTCGACCTGATGCTAAAAAGGATCTGGATGTGGTATCTGGCTTACTCAATAAATATCCAGACATGGAAATCGAATTGGCTTCGCATACCGACTCAAGGGGAGAAAACAAATACAATAAAAGGCTCTCCCAAAAAAGAGCGGAAAGTGCTGTGGCTTATCTCACTCGTCAGGGAATCGATAAAAATAGATTGACCGCAACGGGCTATGGCGAACAGGAAATTCGTAATGAATGTACCGACGGAGTAGATTGTAATGAAGACAATCACCAGTATAACCGTAGAACGGAAGTTAGGGTTACCAAAATGGCACAAGCGGTAAACATCCGCATTGTCAATAATAATAGCCAATCCAGTCCTGCTACAGAAACTTACACGGCATCTACTAGTAGCAGCTCTTCTAGCTATTCTTCTAGTAATGGAGATGTTTCCGTTATCACGGGGATCTTCAATAATTTACCCAATGCAGAAAGACGTTTGGGGCAAGTACAAAATCTTGGTTTTAGCTCTGCGCAAATTGTAGATCTTAATAGCAAGCATATGGTTGTAGCGGGTAGATACTATAGTCGCGGAGAAGCGGAAGATGCAGCAAATGCACTGAATGATGGAGGAATTAAAACTTACATTAAGGAATAGAGTTTTAAAAAATTCACTAGCTAAAAAAGCAGCTTCGGTTTCCGAAGCTGCTTTTTTATTTTTGGTCTTGTCCCGTCTTGAAATAGGCAATCAAAATCTAACGACTAAAAATTTCTGTCTCCGGATAAAAAGCACCCCAGCTAAACCAATAGCCAATAAAAGAACTCACAGGTTCCAAATCAGCACCATCTCCCGAAATCACACTTCCAAAGAGGTCATATTGATTTCCAGCATCATCTTGAAATAAAGCCGCTCCGCCAGCAGGCAACATACTAAAGGTAGCGCTGGATCCATTTAAAATAAAAGCGGCTATAAAATTCTCTTCTTCCCCGCCGACTAATAATAATTCTTGACCCTTAAAATTGTCTTGGAATAAAGCACGGGTATTGCTTTGAAAATTGAAACTAGAAAAAGGATAGGCTTTGGTTTGTCCATCAACAAAAACCCCAAGAACTCTTTCTTTGCGATGCAATCGATCATCATCGTTGCTAATCGAAAAGAGCAACTCTTCCGTTGTTTTATAAGTTCCGTAGGGATAACTTCCATAATTCCTTGCACTCCCCGTTCTGTTATCGACGATCATGGCATCAGGAAACATTTCTTTCCAAGTCGTCCAAGTCGTTTCGACAAGTGGGACTAACTCCGGAAGATCACCGGAAAGATTACCATTGATACATTCAATTCGCATTTGTGACCAGTTGGAGTCTGATGCTCGGTCGTAAGGAATCAAGTTGGAATTATATAAAAGCCCAGATACCCCAAAGGTCGTTTCTGTTCCTCCAACCATTCGATTCCAACCTATAGCCGTTCCGGTTAGTGGACAATAGGTAACGGCTACCCCAAGAGCCCCAATCTTGTCATTGACGATTTCGTGCCAATCCAAAATGGGATGAGGGTAACCTCTGATTTCATTGCCAACCTTGAGGCCAATAATCAAATCATCCTCTCTCATAAAAGTAATCTCTTCCTTTGTACTAAACTGAGGTTGATCGACAGAAGGGATTCCATCTTTTCCTGGGCCACCATCAAAAATCTCAGCGATTGGAACCAGCCAATCTTCGTTTTTAATATCATCTTTTTTACAAGCCGTAATAAACAGCAATAAGGTAACAGGTAATAAGAGCCAGTATTTTTTCATAAAACAGGTTTTTATTTTACTAGAGGATAAATTTTATTCAAGTATCACTTAAAACAGCCAATAAAGACCAGTATTAAATCGATAAGTTGGTGTTGTTTGAGTGCCCACTAAATTGGCATATAAAGGAAATTCGCCATTCAATTGATAAGATATTTTATCGCTTAACCAGAAAGTAAGTCCGGGGTTGATGTAGATCCACTGGCCGCCCGTACTGGGCAATAGACTTCCATTTCTAAAATCCGGTTCTACCGTCCGGTATCGGAATAACAAAGAAGGATCTGCTAATTTATTGAGGAATACAATCCGATCGCTGATCCCTACCGATACTAAAAATTCTTTTCCAAAAGCATAGGTTTCTATTTCGTTGAATCGTGGATTCTCCCCTTTGACAGCATAAGTACTCGAGAGGAGTAAAGTACTACTTGGTCGGAAAGAAAGCTGCTGCGTCAATTGTCCCCAAAAAATAATATCCCATGATCCACTTCCGGGCTGGAGATCAGCACTTAAAGTAATTCCACGATCATCTTTATTCCCAAAACTTCCAAGGGGAATTTTGGGCCCCAGCCCCAATTGGAGATTGGTTGCTCCATTATTGCGCTTTAATACTCGATACTTAAAAAGAGCAACCGCATCCCCAATGCCTGAGGTCTGATCAAAATCAGTTTGTTGACCATTTTGGCGAATGGTTCTGACTTGTTGTAAAAAGGAAAAAAAGAAATCTGTTGAAAAACGATTCGTCCAAGTGTGTCCTATCTCTAGCAAAGCAGAATGAGTGGTTCTATTGCGCGATTGATCTTCCAACTTTTCTACCCCTTCTTTTAAGGTTTTTAAAACATTCCAATCATAAGACAAACTCACTTGTGAACTTCCCTTCTCTGCGGTCGGCAAACCCAGATTACCAGATACAGGTACTCCCCCCGAACAGCAGGATTGGGCTTTTATATTTCCCGTCAGGAAAAAAAGAAAAAAGAAAGGGAGCAAATTGATGCGCATCAGATTGAATTTGAAGTCGTATAAGTTGGACTACTAAATGAGAAGCAAATAATTTACTAATAACTTATTTTGTCCAATTGTTCTAAAATAGGTGTTCTAAAACGCTAAGAAAATATCAAATAGGGAAAATCGCTAGGGAGTGTCGAAGAGCAGACATTCAAATAGAAATATCCCGGACAGTGTGGATGAACTTTGATGATTTTCGAACGCCCCTATTTTGATGCCTTTACCTTACTTCTGAGCAGAAGTCCTTATTCCTAAAACAAAAAAACAGGCCTAAGTAGGGAAACTTAGGCCTGCAACAATTATTCACCAAAATTGATAGAATCAAAAGATTTGATAGACAATCTTATGCTTACTATTAAAACGAGTTCCTCGATCAATTCCTTAATCGAGAAACGAAAAATCTTAATCTACATTATCATGCAAAAAAGAGTTGTCCTTACGCATTTCTGATTCTGCTGATTCAGAAATGGTCCATTGCGATCTGTCGAGTTCGGCAGAGTCAGGAACATCATCGAGGTGTACTCGGCGACGAACATAAGCGGGCTCACTTTCTAGGTCTACAATGTTTTTAGGATTGGTCAGTTTGCGGGTAGTATTGCGCAATCGCTCTCTTCGAGCCAATTCGCGTTCCATGTATTCTTTCTTTTCTTGCTCTTCTTTTGAACGATCCACATCCTTGCGGTAAGGCTCGTCATAAGAATAGCGATCTCTGCGTTTGCTACTCAAGTTTGCAGGGATATTGCTAAACTCAACGGTATTTTCATTAGTCGGTTCTTCAGAGTGACCTAAGTCATAAAGACTTTTTTTCTTGTTGTTATTGGTCTCATCTAAAGAAACAACCACTTTGTCTTCTTCCATGACTACTTTATTGAGCGGATTGTGCTCAAATCCAGTAGCGATTACAGTTACACTAATCGACTCACCTAGGGTTTCGTCAAAACAGTTACCCCAGATCAAATCCGTTCCGTATCCTGCTTCTTCTTGTACAAATTCTGTAATCTCAAAGATCTCATCCATGGTCACCTCTTTGGTACCAGAAGAAATATTGAGGAGAATGTGTTGTGCTCCACGGATATCATTGTCTTCCAATAAAGGAGAGTTCAATGCTTCGTCAACCGCGCGTTTGGCGCGATCTTCTCCATCGGCAGTAGCAGTACCCATGATGGCTACTCCACTATTTCTCATCACGGTATTGACATCTTCAAAATCCACGTTGACATAGCCCGGTACCGTAATGATCTCTGCGATTCCTTTGGCCGCAGTGGTCAAAATATTATCTGCCTGAGAAAAGGCATCAGAGAGTACAAGGTTGCCATGAATTTGGCGGAGTTTATCGTTAGAAATAACGATCAAGGTATCGACGTTTTTCTTTAATTCTTCCAAACCTTCCGTTCCTTGAGTCGTTCTTCTACGACCTTCAAAAGTAAAGGGCAAGGTTACGATTCCTACCGTAAGGATATCCATTTCCTGAGCTGCTTTGGCGATAATTGGTGCGGCACCGGTTCCGGTTCCACCACCCATTCCGGCAGTTACAAACATCATTTTGGTATCCGAGGCCAGAAATGCTTTCACATCATCGATGGATTCGATACAAGCCTGACGACCTATGATTGGTTTTGATCCTGCTCCTCTACCTTCGGTGAGTTCAGGGCCTAATTGTATTCTGGTAGGGACAGGACTGAGGTCCATGGCCTGGTTGTCGGTATTACAAATGGCAAAGTCGACACCAATGATGCCTTCATTGAACATATGCGTCACCGCATTGCTTCCGCCTCCTCCAACTCCAATTACCTTAATTATTGATCCTTCTTCTTTTGGCAGTTCGAATTGCATAACTGTTAATTTTTGATTTTTTATAAATTTTCATGATTCATTCTCATAGAGCTATTCAATCGCGATCTGGCTCCTAGTTTGGTAGGGGAAATAAATCCTCATTTTCCCTACTTTCTGCGAGGCCAGACTACGATCGAAACCTCCTTAATACTAATTATAATTAAAACTCAGAGTCTGGTTCGGCTTCAAACCATTCTTTGGTTTTCTTAAATATTTGTTCGTACCATTTGCCAGAGTCGTCTGCCATTGCCATTTCTGGCTGTGGTGTTTCTGCCACTTCTTCGATGACTTCTTCTACAACTGGCTCTTCAATGATTACAGGATTGCGTTCTGCTTCCTGAATTCCTTTGATTAATAGCCCAATAGAGGTCGCATAAATAGGACTACATACCTTTTCTACGTAACCATGCGCTAAGTGTTCGATTGGAAGGCCAATTCGTGTGCTCATACCGGTGTGATATTCACATAATTTTTCGATGTGGCTCAATAAAGCGCCTCCTCCAGTCAACACAATTCCTCCGATGAGGTGTCTTTCGAGGCCTGAACGGCGAATTTCCCAAAGCACATAATCAAAGATTTCTTCTACTCTTGCTTGAATGATTCGAGCGAGGTTTTTCTCTGAAATCTCCTTAGGCTCTCGTCCTTTCAAACCTGGGATGGTGATGATTCTATTGTCGTATACTTCATCACCAAGTGCTGCTCCAAATCGAACTTTCAATTTTTCTGCTTGCTCTTGCATGACGGTACATCCGTCTTTGATATCTTTCGTAATCACATTTCCTCCAAATGGGATCACCGCAGTATGGCGGATAATTCCTTCGTGGAAGATGGTAATATCGGTGGTTCCTCCCCCGATGTCTACCAAAGCAATTCCTGCTTCTTTTTCTTCATCGCTAAGTACTGCGGCAGCAGAGGCGATGGGCTCTAAAGTCATGTCTGCAATTTTCAACCCTACTCTTTCGATGCAACGGTTGATATTGCTAGATGCAGTGATTTGTCCGGTGATGATATGAAAATTAGCTTCCAATCTCACACCTGACATACCGATAGGATCAGTGATTCCCTGTTCACTGTCTACGGTGTATTCTTGAGGAATAACATGCAAAATTTTGTCTCCCGGAGGAAGCACCAATTTGTGCATATCATTAA
>CAYQRA010000343.1:0-7317 GCA_964419315.1 uncultured Saprospiraceae bacterium
CATATCGAGGTTGTCATAGGCATGAATATTTTGATTGGCGATTTTCCCTATCGCTTCAGGACTTGGAAAGCTATTGCTAAAACGGAAAGCGATATACTCTTTTAAGGTAGAGGTGGTCGCTCCAAAAGACAAAGTACTTCCACTGAGTGTTGCGTCTTGTTTTTTAGGATTTTGAGAATTGCTAATGTCCCAGATTTCGATATTGTCGGTAGCATTTTTTATGCTGAAAATACTACTGGCATGGGCTAATGTTTTACTATCTCGAAAAGTCATCGGAACGTCCGTCATGATTAATTTCCGACGAGCATGAAGCTGGATATAATCTAGCCATCCTTTATTGGTTTGGTCTCCTACACCAGGGTAATCAAGTTGGATGCTGATGCCATCGCCATTGGAAGAAAAAGAAGAATTGATGCTTCCGCTAAAGGCAAAATCACGATCGACTTTATCTAGAAGTACTCCTGGAATTGCGTTGCTTTCTAGTTTTTGACTGCTATTGGCGGTCAAAGAATATTTAGTCGATTGATTGTGTCTTGCAATTAAGATAGAAGAGATTTTAACGGGCTCGGAAGTGACGAGATTGGGGAAGGTAAAAGTATAAGTTTTGCTTCTTACTTGATTAAAGAAATCACCATACCAGTTTCTACCACTTCCTTGAGCACCCGTTAAGGAAGAAAGTAGATTGACTTTGTCTTCTTCAAAACGAGCGTAATCATCAAAGGTGTTGGATTCGAAAGAAGCGTCATTAATGGAAGCTTGCTGTTCTACCCGTTTTCCTTTTCCTGTACTTATTTTGATAAAGTAATATTTCTTATCATTGAAAACATTGGTTACTCTATTGAATTTGTCTTGAACACTATTGTATTCCCAACGATGCGGACCATCAGCATAGAACAAAATATAATCTCCACTATCAAATTTGCCATCTCCTTCGCCACTGATAAAAATAGCATTCTCTTCTAAGTCATCATATCGAAAATCGTCTACTAACAGCGGGAGAGGCCCTCCAAAGTTTCCTAAGACTTTTATCGTTTGTGGATCAATATTGTCAATGTCAATATTTAAAGACTCTTTCAAAAAATTATAATCAATCTTGTGCAACCCTTCATTGCTTACTGCAATCTTATAGATAGCTCCGTCGTTCAATTCAGAGGTATAGGTAAAGTCTGTACGACTAACAGTGGTAAGTGGAGCAGGTCGAAAAGAAACTTTGATTTCAAAGGAAATTAATTTCTCAAACGTATTGCCGTTTTTTCTAATTGGAATAAAACTCAGATTCCCATGGTATTCTTCACGCGCTTGATTTACAGAAGTCTTTACGATCAATTGCTCCGATAGAATAGCGGTATGCGCAGAAGCGGATAAGTCGATAGGGGCATATACAGTATTGATAAATTCAACTCCGATGCTTCCTTTACCAGACAGTTTTACCTTATTGCTATAATAAGGTAGCGAAAGATGTTCCGTTAAATAAGAGGCATTCTTAAAAGAATAATACTTTGTAGGAGTACTCGAAAGCGGATTATCCAATAAAGTACCTTCCTCCCAAAGGAGCGTATCCGTGATGGTAAATGTAGAATTAGCAAACAATCCGACAAAAGCTAGGAGAAAGCTGATAGAAAGTATAGACTTTTTCATAAATTGTGTAGGTGTTTTCATTGGAAGGTAATGTTATTTTAAGCTGGTATATTATTTTGTAAGTACTTTTCCCATTTCAACGGACTGCCATTTCACTTGTCGCAAATTTTACAAAAAGAAGTTAGAAAGCGCGTTTTATCTTTTTTATACAATACTGAACTGTTATCGAAACGTTAATCTAAGACCTGTATTGTTTCTCACAATCACTAAAATGCTCTTTGAAGGAGCATTTGACAAACATACTACATCTATTTTTCCATAACCAATATAATTCGGTAAATGTCGAGACAAAATACCCTGATTTTCCTAGTAGCCTTTCTATTTTCAGGCTTAGTAAATGGACAAGATCCGATTTATAGCCAATTCTTTGCGTCTCCACTACAGCTGAACCCAGCTTTTACTGGTAACACAGAATCTCCGCATTTTGCCCTCAATTATCGAAATCAGTGGTCTACTTTTTCGAATGGCAATCAAGCCTATGAAACTTATTCAGCCTCTTATAGCCAATTCTCTAGACGACTCAATAGTGGATATGGATTGATGTTATTAACAGACGATGCGGGTCAAGGTTTGATCAAAACCACAAAAGTTAGCGGTTTTTATGCCTATCGATTGCAAGTGACTAAAGATATATTTGCCAAAATAGGAGTAGAGGGAGGTTTTTTACAAACTCGACTGGCTTGGTCTAAATTGGTCTTTGGTGATCAATTAGATGATTTATACGGATTGACGACTGCTGGAGGCACGGCTTTGCCGACCCAAGAAGTTGCACCGGTTGATCTCAATAAAGTAGTAGTAGATGTATCTACGGGCTTCCTGATTTATGGTCCTTCTTTTTATGGTGGGGTGTCATTAAAACACCTCAATACTCCTAATGAAGCCTTTTTGGATGTCAATGAAAATCTAAATACGGGTTTACCATTGAGATTGACAATACATGGTGGAGCTGAAATTACTTTGGTAGAAGGCAATAAACGTAGGGAGGGCTCGTTTATATCACCGAATATTATGTACATCAAGCAAGGGGATTTTGGCCAAATCAATGTTGGCGCTTATGCTGGATTAGGCCTTGTTTACGCCGGCTTATGGTACAGACATGCAAATACAAACTCCGATGCAGCGATTGCCCTTATTGGTTTTCGCAAAGATTTTTTCCGAATTGGCTATAGCTACGATATTCCCGTAAATCCCAATTTTGGTATCAATGATAATGGTGGAAGCCACGAAGTTTCCCTCATTTTTAATTTCGAAAAGCCAAATAGCGTAGATTATAACGATTGTTTCAATCTATTCAGATAGTTTTCTCTGACTTTTTCGACTAAAAACGCCTTGAGTCTAAAGACGTATTAGTTAAAAAAGGCATTGAATTTGCTTCGAATATTAATTCAGAAGCCTATTATCTTGGTAATTTGGAATTTTCACTATATTTGTTGGTCGTTTTTCTAAAATAAATATTACAAACAATGAAAAAACTGTTGAAGTTAGGTTCACTTCTTTTTCTTTCTCTGTTGATGCTGAGCTCTTGTAGCAAAAAGGAGAAGTCTGCCACCACCGGATGGAATTATAATGATCAAAAGTGGGGGGGCTTTGAAAAGAAAGATTATCAGGGTCAAGTCGCGGGACCTAATCTGGTTCTTATACAAGGGGGTACCTTCTCTATGGGGGTAACGGATCAAGATGTTACTTTCGACTGGAATGCTATTCCTCGTCGGGTTACTGTTTCTTCTTTTTACATGGATGAAACAGAGGTGTCTAATATCGATTATAAAGAATATCTCTATTGGATCGACCGAGTATTCGGAGAGTCTTATCCAGAGGTTTACCTCAGCTCATTGCCAGATACATTGGTTTGGAGAGAGGAGCTTTCGTATAATGAACCTTTCGTAGAAACTTATTTCCGTCACCCATCTTATGATAATTATCCAGTAGTTGGTGTGAATTGGAATCAAGCCAATGAATATTGTAAATGGCGTACTGATCGGGTAAATGAGATGATTCTCATCGCAAAAGGTATTCTAAATCCTTCAACCGAACAAAGCGATGAAGATAACTTCAACTCTGAGGCTTACCTTGCAGGTCAGTATCAAGGAGATGTACGTAAAAATCTAAAAGACCTTAAAACTGGTGGAGAACGTCCCGTAAAATTTGAAGATGGTATCATGCTTCCTTCTTACCGACTTCCTACAGAGGCGGAATGGGAATATGCTGCATTGGCTTTGGTCGGAAACCAAGAAAATGAAGGCGATGAGTTAATCTCTGATCGTCGGATTTATCCTTGGAATGGTTATACCGTTCGTTACCAAAGAAGAGATAAATATCAAGGACAGATTTTAGCCAACTTCAAAAGAGGACGTGGTGATTACATGGGTATGGCCGGAAGGTTAAATGATAAAGCCCATATTCCTGCTCCAGTAAGAGGAACTTATATTCCAAATGATTTTGGCCTCTATCATATGGCTGGTAATGTCAATGAGTGGACAATGGATTTATATCGTCCATTGACAAGTACTACGCTGAGAGATGTTGAAAATCATGATCTGAATCCTTATCGTGGTGGTAAATTCCAAACAAAAGTTTTGGATGAAGATGGTCGCCCAGTTGAGAAAGATAGTCTCGGTCGAATCCGCTACCGTTATGTAGAGGACGATGAAGTGGCTACTCGCGAAAACTATAAGAAAGGTCAAGTTTATAACTACCTTGATGGTGATCAAGAGTCTTATGTACTTTATGAATTTGGTAAATCTACTTTGATTAGTGATAAATCTAGAGTTATAAAAGGTGGATCATGGGGAGATAGAGCCTTCTGGTTGTCTCCTGGAGCTCGCCGATTTAAAGAAGAAGATAAATCAGATCGTACCATTGGATTCCGTTGTGCGATGACTCGTACTGGTGGACCTGCGGGTAATGATGATGCCGGAGGAAATGTCTTCAAAACCAAGCCTAATAAAAATAAGAGACGCTATAAATAATGGTTCTCTGACCACGGGATTTGTCCAAGAACGTAAATAACTAGTGTTTTTTAGGATAGAAAAATCTCCACTTGATCTTTATTCAAGTGGAGATTTTTTATTTAATGAAAAACTAAAATCTTTCTAGGGGTAAAAATATAAAAGGACTTGAGGAAGTCGAACAAATAATTTTTATTATTGTAATTCAAAAGCTTTAGAAAAATTGAAAATGATTCAGACCAGTCAATTGTATCAATATTTTTTGGAAAACCCTAAAGTCGAAACCGATAGTCGGAAAGCTGGTCCGGGGCAATTGTTTTTTGCTTTAAAGGGAGCCAATTTTGATGGAAATAAATTTGCGGCACAAGCAGTAGCAGCTGGTGCTGCATTTGCAGTTATTGATGATCCTCAGTATGCTCAAGGAGCACAATTTCTTTTAGTTGATGATGTGCTGAAAAGTCTGCAGGATTTAGCGCGATTTCATCGTCAACAGTTTACGATACCGGTATTGGCCATCACGGGAAGCAATGGAAAGACGACTACTAAAGAATTGATTAGCGCTGTAATGGGGAGTCATTATTCCACTCATTTTACAAAAGGCAATTTTAATAACCATATTGGAGTACCTCTTACCTTGCTCAATATGAAGGCAGATGCAAAAGTGGCAATCATTGAGATGGGAGCCAATCATTTGAGAGAGATTGCAGGTTTATGCAAAATCGCAGAACCCACTCATGGCTTGATTACCAATATCGGAAAAGCACACCTAGAAGGCTTTGGTGGTCTGGAAGGAGTAAAGAAAGGAAAGTCGGAATTGTATGACTTTCTTTCCCAAGAATCTGGAGTCGCATTCGTCAATCATAGTGAAGCCTATCTTCCCGAATTGTCTCAATCCGTGAATAAAAAGATTCGTTATCAAAAGAGTGAAAATCCTAGTCTAGAAATTGTTTCCTATGAAATGAAAGTGATTGAAACGGTTCCGTTTATAAAAGTGGCTTTTCTATCTTCAGAAGGAGTACTACAAGAAATCAATACACAGTTGATAGGTGCCTATAATGTAAATAATGTAATGAGTGCTGTGGCAGTGGGTCGATATTTTAAAGTCCCTGACGAAAAAATTATTAGCGCCATTGAGTCTTATTGTCCAGATAATAACCGTTCTCAAATCATTCAAAAGGGGAGTAATACTTTTGTTTTGGATGCCTATAATGCCAATCCAACTAGTTTGGAAAAAGCATTAGAATCATTTGCACTTCGTGCTGGCGGTTCTAAAATAGCAATCTTGGGAGACATGCTTGAACTAGGAACTTATACCGAAGAAGAACACCGTAGAATTTTAAAAATGGCGCTAGAGCTTTTAGGAAATAAAGTGGTCGTAGTCGGAAAATATTTTAGTAAAGCTGCTGAGGAGGAGAAGCTTCCTTCTTTCCGCGATGTAAAGGAACTTCGAGCTTGGTTTTTAGCAGAGCATTTTGAAAATACCCTTTTCTTACTCAAAGGATCGAGAGGTATTCAACTAGAAAAACTATTGGCACCTTCAGACACTTAATTAGTAGGGGGGCTTTGAAAAGTCCCACTACCTAAATCGCTTATAAGCATTCAACAAGCGGTCTGGTAAATCTTCTCTAGAAGCCAGTTGGTAATCCTGATAGGAGCAAGGAATCAGGGTATGCCTTTGATGCTTCTTTTTTGTCTTTACTGGGATTTGCATCCACCATCTTCCACTTTTAGTACTCTTCCAAAAGGTCAGTTGATAATCTTGATTTTTAAAATCGACAATATATTCTACCAAACTATCGGAACTGGCAGGATAATCATTTTTTCGTTGATTAAAACCATCCACAAAATACCAGATGAGTTGGGCAATCACCTGTGCCGTTTGGCCTCGTGGATCTTGGTCTTGAAGAAAACCATAGAAGCCAGCAGAACTAAGTTTATCACTCATCCCAGCATATCGACTAATTTGGCAGGCTTCTTCAGAGAAAAAACCACTGGGAGAAGGATTTGCTTGTCCGGGAGCTTCGGATTGTTTGAGGGCAGCAATATTAAAGCATAGCAAATCAGCATCTCGCACCAAAGGTTCTATTTGATCCATGTTGGATCGGACCATTCCAAGGCGAGCGTATTCAAAATTTTTGTCATCGAGGAAATGTAATACGGGCTTCGTGACAAAATGAGTTTGACAGCCAATCAGAGCCATATGAAAGAGGTGCGTCCTAGGGTTGTCAATAATTCGATTGAGGTATTGTTCTGTGTCTTTGCCACCAATCGTATACCTGATTCTTTCATCTACAACTGCTAGGTTGATAAGTTGTTTTAGTGGTTGATAAGCGAGATATTGTGCCTCCGCAATAGCAACATCGTTGCCGATAAGGATAGGGACGATTTTACTATTGAGTAATTCTGTGATTAACGGAATAAGAAAAGCGGGTTTTGTTTTTCTTACATTACCAAGATCTGCAACAGCTAGACCATCAAAAGGAAAGCTCATAGAGTATAGGTGTTTTCGTACTTCATTGGCTTCTTCGTCACCTACTCCAACGATCGCGATTTTTATCCCTTGTAAGTCAGGCATTTCATCATAATAGATTCTCAAAGATTTCCCCCATTGCCCCTTGGAGATCTTGTTAAAATCACTAAATTGTTGAAGTTTTAAAGGGCTTAACCAATTATCAAACATGCTTTCCTTTTTTTGGTAAAGTTAAATATTAATCTTGCTAAAAAAAATAGC
>CAYQRA010000344.1:0-7316 GCA_964419315.1 uncultured Saprospiraceae bacterium
CGCTTTTTTTATGGCTCCCATTAAATCTTTTCTGCAGCTTGGGACTGTGAGATAGATTATACACCTAATTTTAGCGAAAGAGCGAAAACATTTCATTTTCTGAAATCCCCAAAAAGAAAACGAGCGAAAACATATTTTAGAAAATCAACTTGATGTAGAGGGGAGTTCTAACCCTGTTTTACTTTCGAAAAGTTTGCCCTTTGGTCCAAGGCCATACACGGAGTAAGACCACACTCCCTTTTGTCGAATCCGCAAAGCACCTGATCCTTAATAAAACAAATCACCATTTAAAATCTAGTTTTTGTCAAAAAAAACCTATCTTTTGTTGGTCAAAACGATTAAGAAAAAAATGTACTTGTGGAAACCTGACGATTGCTGTTTTTTATTCTTTCAATAAGTAAGACAAGCACAGGCAATGACCGCTTTATAAAAACGGAAATCGAAGATTGGTTCTGCTGAACTCCTGTTTCACCTTAGCAAATCATAAGAATATTTTTTGGGGTTTAAGGAATATTAATTGCGAAAATCCTAAAAAAAACCAAATTGCCTTAATATCATGTAGCATGAAAATCTTAATTATTGAAGACGAACCCGCTTTGTCAAGTTCGATGGATAAGTATTTAAAAGAAGAAGGATTCTTATGTGAGGTAGCCGAATCCTTTGACGAAGCCCTTACCAAATCCAGAGTTTATGAATACGACTGTATCCTTCTGGATATAACTTTACCAGGTGGTTCGGGCTTGGATATTCTGAAAGACTTGAAAAAGAAACAAGCCAATACTGGCATTATTATTATCTCTGCGAAGTACTCTCTCCAAGATAGAATCAAAGGACTGGAGATGGGCTCAGATGATTACCTTGGAAAGCCGTTTCACCTTTCCGAATTGAATGCTCGGATCAAAGCATTGATCCGCCGAAAAAGTTTTAATGGAGAACAAGTCATAAAATTTGAGGAAATTACGCTAGATTTGAACAAACAAGAAGTCTTGGTCGATCAAAAAAATCTAACCCTTACTCGATCAGAATACCGTCTGCTGCTTTATTTTATGTCAAATAGCAAGCGGGTGTTGAGTAAAGAAAGTATTGCAGAACATTTAGCAGGGGAGCATGCGGATTTACTAGACAGCCTTGATTTTATTTACTCCCACATTAAAAACCTGCGAAAAAAATTGGTCAAAGCAGGTGCCAGAGACTACATTCGAGTGGTTTATGGAATGGGCTATAAATTTTCAACTTAGTGAAGCTTCTTCAACATACTGGACGATACTACTTAATATTTTCTTCTTTTATCTTCATCCTTTCAGGAATTGTTTTATTCTTGGCGCTCCGGTACGTTGTCCAGATGGAGTCTGACGAGCAACTAATGGATACCAGAGTTATCCTGAAAAAGCAGCTTCACCAATTAGATTCTATTCCTCCTTATATTGCGCTCTTAGATAATCTGGTCGAAATCACACCTGTAGATACCTTTAATGCTTCCACTTATTTCGTAGATACTTCCTTTTGGTCCGGCATGGATAAAGAACATGAATCGCCTTATCGGAAATTTATTTATCACGATAGTATAAAGGGAAAACCCTATCAGATCGCACTCAACCGCAATAATCTGGATACAGAGGAGATGCTGACTACGGTTGTATTTTGGATTATTGGTATTTTGACTTTACTCCTGATAATGATTAATCTCTTTAATCGTTTTCTTTCCCTACAGATATGGCAGCCTTTTTACCAATCCATCAACCAGTTAAAGCGGTTTTCTTTTAATAGTAAAGTAGCTCCTGAACCTGTTCCCACGAATATTGATGAGTTTAAAATTCTGCAAAAGGCCATTGGTCGGATGACCAATAAAATTCTCAAGGATTATCAGTCGCTCAAGCAATTCACCGAGAATGCTTCTCATGAAATTCAAACTCCGCTAGCCATTATTAAAAATAAAGTTGAAATGATGTTGCAGCACGAAGACATCAAAGAACAAGACCTTCGGGAAATCTTGCATATTCATAAAGCAGCCAACCGAATCTCCAAACTCAATCAGGCATTGGTCCTACTGATTCAGATAGAGAACAGACAATACGTTAATAATAAGCGAGTCAATATTAAGAATTTGGTGGAGGAAATGCTGCTCCAAATTGAACCGATGTTATCTGCCAAGCAATTGGTGATTAATACCCAACTAGAGGATGTTTCGCTTATGATGGATCCCGTTCTAGCCGAGGTGCTTTTGCAAAATTTAATTGGTAATGCCATGAAGCATAACATCATGAATGGCAGTATAAATATCCAATTGGAAAAGAAAAGACTGCGCATTCAAAATTCCGGAGCAGCACTGAATATCGATACCCAATCGCTTTTCGAACGCTTCCAGAAAGGAGTAGATGCTTCCCCCTCTCTAGGACTAGGACTGGCCATCGTTTATGAAATTTGTCAAAATTATGGCTTCGGCCTCGACTACCAAAATGAAGGCGATCAACACCAAATGGACGTTTCATTTTTGGAGAAGACAAATGATGGGATTTAAAGACTGCTAAAGCTTCTAAACAACAGCTCCTTACTCTTCTATTGCTTTTCTATTAATACCTTCCTATCTGTCCAATACTTGCCTTATAATGCTTTTCTTCAGGGGCTAGCGTATTACGTAAGATGAACTTCCTCCAAGCCCTGTACCGCCTTTGAAATAGAAAATCGAATCCTTCGATTCTCGTCAAGGCTTCAGAAATATTACATTTTGAAAAAAGAGAATACGGAAAGAGAAAGTTAAGCTTCTAGTCTAGGATTTAGAATAGTCTAAAAACTGGTAAATGGATATTGGAGCCTAGCAACTGCTTATTTTTGGGAATACAGAATTGGGACTAAAAGAGCAAAATTCAGACTTGTTTATCCATTTTAACCCTTCAAGGGACAAAAAAAGGGGAGGAGAAACCAAAAAATAGTGAACGTTTAATATAAAATTAAACTAAGATGGTTTTTGGGTGGTAAGGTGTTGGTAGTCAGTGATTTGTGAGGGTTTTGGGCGCTGATTTGTAAGCTTTTTAAGGCTTCAGTTAAATGTATTTTATTTGTTATATGTGCTTTTTCTTTTGCACTTTCCTTTTATCCAAAATCTCTCCAAAGTCCTCTCCTACATTTATACTAACAAATGAAAATAACCCAATTTAGTTAACGGGTGAGTTTGAAATTTGTTTCCTTGCTAGCCAGAATTTTTGATGATTTTTTAATCCTACAAAATCTAGCAAAGCACAACTGCTACTACAAAACAAGAATTTACAGTCAGAATTTACGTCAAAACAAACATATAAAAGATACTTTATACAATTTTTGTAAGAAGCTAGGATAAACAGTAATTCTTTCAAAATCTGTTAGTTCTATTGATAGATTAGTTTTCCTCTATAAAGTATCCTAACTATTTATTTCGAATAGGATTTCCTATCTGCTGCATGCGATAGGGGCTGTCCCTCTATTGAGTGAATTGGGATGAATATCCATAAAAACCCTTTTAAAAATTTTAGACTTATGTATAAGTTAGAAAGAATATTTTGTCTCACTTTTTTGATTGCCCTTTTGTCCTTTAACTCAACTTTTGGACAATCTTCAAAATCAAGCGTTGTAGGACAAGTACTAGAGCCGGAAGGAGAAGCGATGGAATATGTGAATGCAATATTACATGAGAAGGCGACTTCAGACTTCGTCAAAGGAGTGGCTACAGAATTTGATGGCTTATTCCTCTTTACCGACATTCCACCCGGAGAATATTATGTCGAGTTATCTTTTGTAGGATTTAAAACGCGAAGCACTGATCCCTTTGTGGTGAAGCAAGGAGATGACATGGTAAATATTGGTAAGATAACAATCGAAATGGAAAGTAATTTCTTAGGAGCAGTAGAAGTGACTGCCGAAAAATCGGCTTCTAATATTTCGATTGATCGCAAAACCTATAATGTTGAAAAAGATATCATCAGCTCGATTAGTTCTGCCACTGAAGTTCTACGAAATCTTCCTTCGGTCACTACGGATGTCAACGGTGCAATCAGTTTAAGAGGATCCCCAAACGTTACTTTCTTTATCAATGGTCGGCCTTCTCCTTTGATGAGAGCCAACCCCACTGCCGCCTTACAACAGATTCCCGCCAATAGTATTGCAAGAATTGAAATCATTACCAATCCTTCTGCTAAATATACGCCAAGAGGAATTGGAGGAATTATAAACATCGTATTGATTGATGATTATTCCGAAGGATTCAATGGTACTGTATCTGGTAATGTCGGTAATCTAGGAAGATATAATGGCAATCTAACCCTCAACTATGGTATGGATAAAGTAAACTACTACGCGAGTTACGGTATTCAGCATTCGAATATTCCAAGAATGGATATAGAAAACACGATTAACAGAGATGGGTTTGGAAATGATGAATCTACATTTGATCGAGATATCAATGCAGACCGCGACAAGCTAGGCCACATTCTAAATGCAGGGATGACTTATGATCTCACGGATAATACCATGATGGAAATCTCCGGAAATTATCTAAGTGCTTCCGCCAAAAGGAATCAAAACATGGATGCTGTTTTTACGAACCTTATTCAACCTTCCCTGAGTAATACCTCCCTCACCGATCGTAATCTTGACGAAAGTGAATTTGAAATTGATGTGGGACTTGCCCTCGAACATGTCTTTCCTGATAGCGAAGATCACACGCTCGCCTTTGAGTATGTCTATGCCACTTTCAACGAGAAGGAAGATAGTTATTTGAGTGAAACTTTTACCGATGCGAATGGCTTAGAATCTTTGTCTCAAAATCATGTGTTGATTGGAATTGAGGGGCCGACTCATGAAGTTGCCTTAGAGTATGCAAAGCCCTTAGGAGAAGACACGGAAATAGAGGCTGGTTATGTTGGAGAATTTATGCAAGAGACCTTAGATTTTCTTGGAGAAACCAAAACACCAGGGGAAGATACGTGGGTTATTGATCCGAGCCTAACCAATAAATTTATTTTCACACAACATATTCATGCCTTGTATGGCACCTTTGGCCACGCCTTTGGAAATGTTAGTTTTCTAGCAGGACTACGAGCAGAACAAGCGCTGGTTTCTTCCGAACTTTCCGACAACACAATAATCCCAAACGACTACTTCAAACTATATCCAACCCTCCACCTCAATTACGAATTAGGAGATTATGAGGAACTACAGTTAAGCTACAGCAAAAGAGTTCGACGTGCTGATAGTGATGAACAAAACCCTTTTCCTGAGTTTACCGACAATTATACCAGAGACGTAGGTAACCCGAGTTTGAAACCTGAAATTGTTCACTCTTTTGAGTTCAACTACGCTTTGCAAACGGATAAAATTTCCTTTTTCCCAACTTTGTACTATCGCTATAAAGTAGATGCGTTTACAGAAGTTTCAAAAATTATCGACAATAATATTACTGAGACTTCTTTTACCAATCTGAATACCGATCAATCCGCTGGATTTGAATTTATCGTTACTGGAAATCTTGGAAAATTTATGAATTATAATTTCAGTGCGAATACATTTTACCAGCAAATTGATGCTACGGACTTAGGCTTTTCTGCCAATAAAGGAGCTTTTTCTTGGGATGCAAAACTTTCTTCGAGCTTTAGAATTACCAATTCGACTCGTGCACAAGTGAACGCTTATTACCGCTCTGGTCGGATTACTCCACAGGGAACTTTACAGCAAATGTTTTTGGTAAACGCCGGGCTCCGTCAGGATATCCTAAAGAACAGAGCTTCGATCGTACTTACCGTTTCTGATATTTTTGGTAACCTAAATTATGAAACAGTTATAGATACCCCATCTCTTTACCAAAGAGCGAGATATGGTAGAAATTCTCAGGCGATCTATCTAGGTTTTATCTATCACTTTGCGAAACAATCCCGCAACTTTAAAACCCAATTGAATTTTGAAGATCAAATTGATGCTGGTAAAAAAGTGGTAGAAGATTAGAACCAAATCAAATTAAAAACCAAATTAAAAATAAGTTAGTATTAGGTAATGGTATATAATAAATCAGTGGATTTATTTTGAATTGAAATAAATCTCGATACGCTACTTTACTTCCCGATCCCAATAGTGGGTGATTTTTAAAACCGAACCGAATAGTGTAGAATGAATTGGATCGGGAAGTGATTTTTAATAGTCATTTTCTTCAAGCTAAAAAACCAAGCACTCGTGCGACCTCTTAAAAAACCAACCATATTAATAATCTTGCTATTCCCAGCATTTTTATTTGCTCATGGATTTTCCATCAGCAGTTACACCAATGGTGTAGAAAATAGTGGTGCTTTTATGGAAGCAACAGCTATCATACCTAAGCCAAAAAAGGAGGCAATAAGCCATACTTTTTACTCCCTTACTTCATCAAAATTCGACAAGAGTAAAGCCGTAGATGCAGACTTGGTTTACTTACCACTAGGCCAAGAAATTTACTCCGAAAAAAATATTGATTTTAATATTGATCTCTTAAGCCCTGCTGTCGGACTTGAAGAAACAGCCCTTGTCACTCCATCCAAAAGCGATGAGGAGAACATCAATAATGATCAATTGAGTATCCTTGAAATATCCAACACAAAGAATAAAATTAATTATCAGACAAGCTCGAAAAAAAACAGTGTATTAAAAGTAATATACAGGCTTGATTACCTAACAACTTTACGTTTAGGCTGATAAACTATAAATGGATTATAAGCCCAAAAAATACTCCGTCTATTAAACCATTAAAATTTTGTAGAAATGAAAAAGATTAGAAATTGTTTTCTCGCATTTGCTATGCTAAGCTTGATGTTTGCTTGCGGCAGTGCAAAAAAAGCTAGCTCCGATATAGGGGATTTTCCCGAGGTGCCTCTTCGTGAGATTGATCAAACTGAATATCTGAAATTTGAGAGATTAGACCCCAACGACTTTGATGAAAATTCTATTGTAATCGACAATAAGTATTGGCCAATGTTGCCCGGTACAGAGAAAGCTTATAAAGGACATGACATCGATGAGGATGGAGAAAAAATTGAGCACAGTATTCTTTCAACAGTTACGGATTTGACCAAAGTCATCAAAGGGGTGAACTGCGTGGTGCTTTACGAAAGAGACTATGGTCCCGATGGTTTGGAAGATACAGAAATTGGGTTTTATGCTCAAGATAAATATGGCAATGTTTGGCACCTTGGAGCAGCAATGGAATACATTGAAGAAGGGACGGTCAAAAGTGGACTAGCATGGGCACATGAATATGGAGAAGGATTGAAGGCTGGAATTTTAATGCCTGCCAAGCCTAATACCGATGACCGTAGCTACTG
>CAYQRA010000345.1:0-7303 GCA_964419315.1 uncultured Saprospiraceae bacterium
GCAGTAGATCAAGTAACTAAAGCAGGAATGGGACAATCTACTTGTATTGGTATTGGCGGAGATCCAATCGTAGGGACTACTACTTTGGATGCCGTAAGATTATTGATGGAAGATCCTGATACGGATGGTGTCATCATGATCGGTGAAATTGGAGGAAGCATGGAAGCAGATGCTGCCCGATGGATCAAGGAAAATGCAACCAAACCAGTTGTTGGTTTTATTGCTGGACAAACAGCCCCTAAGGGACGTACCATGGGACATGCTGGAGCAATCATTGGCGGAGCGGAAGACACCGCTGAAGCGAAAATGAAAATCATGGCAGAATGTGGTATCCACGTAGTGAGCTCTCCTGCAGAAATTGGAGTAACGATGGCCAAGGCTTTAGAAGCACAAGGCGTTCATTAATCAATCCTTGTCTTTCTTAAAAAAGCGCGGCATTCCCAAGAATGTCGCGCTTTTTTATTTATGGAAAAGGCTATTGAGGATTAAAACATAGAGAGTAACATCACAATGCCCATCAAGACCAAAGCCAATACGATGTACATCATAAAATTGGGATTGCTGCGATAATTATTAAACAATAATTCCATCACCTCTCGCCATTCTAGGTTTCTGACGACTCCTTCTCTCGCCATGACAAAATATTTTTTTTGGCCTTTGCGAGCCTGATCACCATGCTTTTTTAAAATAAAAAAGTCTTTATTCAAAAAAGCCAAGTCATAAAGTTCGCTTTGTGCAATGGCACCATTGGCGAGCTTGTTGAGGATAAAGCTATTGTTCTCATTAATCGGTTCCCAACTCCCACGAAAGAGAATGTCTCCATCTATAGAGTAAAGGTATTCGTACTCTTCTCGAAATAAATGCAAGATGGCCTCATGGCTATGATCCGAATCTTGGACTTCTAGCCAACGGCTTCTAAAATAGTTTTTTTCCTCAAATTCATAGATGTCCTCACTCCAAGGTCGGAGCATGGGCAGGATATTATCCAGATAATCATCCATGTTTTCTGCCGGAGGCATTTCAAGGTTAAAAGCCCGAGAAAATTTGTCGATAATGGGTACTTCCACAAGTTGAGGCATTGGTGCTTAGCAAATTTATACTACTCCGTCTTAAATTGCAGCTTTTTATAGACTTATTTACGGTTTTCTGGGCTTTGAAGGTACATTATTTGCCGCTTTTTGTTTTTTCTCCTATGATTAGCCATAAATCAAGATTAGATGTTTGATCATTAGTTGGGGGACTTAGTCGCTTATTTCGACAAGTTCTACACAAGTTTTTGTTCTTATCTTTGCTTGACCAAGGGATTTAGTTCCCTTCGTTTATAAACCTCCGTTGTCGGTTTGTTCAAGAACGATCAAATTTTAGTCTCCTTTTTGACCATTCAGGAAAAATATATGTAGATAAAAAACTAAATTGAGCCTTCCAATGGTTAAGTATAACAAGTCACAAGCATTTGTTGAATGATTAATACACCTGACAATATCAATATTTTTATCGCCTATGTAGAAGAGGATCGTCCTTTTCTAGAAGAACTCGTAGAGCATCTGAGCGTCTTAGAGCGATTGGGAATGGTAGATAAAATCTGGTATAACGAAATGATCGTTGCCGGATCAGAGTGGGAAAAAGAAACATTGAAGGCTTTGCAGGATGCAGACATCATTCTCCTTTTGGTCAGTTCCAAATTCATAGCAACCGATTTTTCTTATAATCAAGAAATGAAACAGGCGATTGCTCGGCATGAAGAAGGTCAGGCGGAAGCCATTCCCATTATCTTGCGTCCCTGTTTGTGGGATCGTACGCCATTTTCCAAATTAAAAGTTTTACCTAAAAATAAGATTCCGGTATCCAGTGAGAAGTGGAAACATGCAGATGAACCCTATGTGCAAATTGTGGAAGAAGTGGAGCGGATTATTATTGAGCGGAGGCAAACCGGAATTTTAGGGGATCAACAAAAGGAACAAGCCGAATTTAATCGAAACGTCGAAGAAGCGGCACATTATTTTGCTGCGGGGAAATGGTGGGAGGCACAAATTATTTATCAGAAAGCCCTAGTTTATTCCAAGTGGCAATCTCCTGAGAAAATAGCGGATGTCAAAGAACGGATTGCTTTGTGTAGAATGGAATATGGATTTCAGCGAAGCTTTTCCAGAGGAGAAAAAGCTTTTCAGGAGGATCGTCTTTCTGACGCAAAAAATGCTTTTGCAGAAGCGCTGACATTTAAGCCAGAGGATGAAGAGGCCCTGAAGTTTCAGGCGAGACTTGCCTCAGAAGTCCCTAAAGCGGAAGATAAAGCAAGCCCAAAAGAAGAAAAACCAAAATTTTTCCAAATTAAATTATTTGGGATTGAGATTTTTAAAGTAGTGCTCAGTTTTTGTATGATTGGGGCGATTGGTTTGGTAGGACTAAATTTATTATTTGATCAACAAAGCCCTTATGTCGCCAAGGTGGAAGGTAATCGGGTCTCCTATGTAAATGAAGGCGGAGAGATTGTTTTTGATACAGATTACTTAAATGGAAAAGATTTTGCCTACGGGATGGCGCCTGTTGAAAATGAAAATAAAAAATGGGGCTATATCAATTCAGAAAATGAACCAAAGTCTGATTTTGCTTATGATAATGCTTGGCCGCATACAGCCGAAGGTTTGGCTTATGTTCAGCAATCTGGTAGATGTGGTTTTATAGATTTGGAAGGGGAAGTCAAAATACCTTTTAAATACCTCGGCGCAGCTTCCTTTAATGAAGGTTTGGCGATGGTCAAGAAAGGAAAGAATGACTTTGCGTTTATCGACGTTGAAGATCAAGAAAAAATTAGTGACCTAGAAGATGTGCTTACTCCGATGTTTAAAAATGGAGAGGCAATTGTGATCAAGAATGGAGAAGCTATGACGATTGATCAAGAAGGAAATTGCTTAGAAGGATGCCCTCCTGAGAAAGAAAAGAGATGGAGTGAGGAACAAAAAAAGACTGCCATTAAAAAATACGAAAAAGAAATAGAAGAGAATCTGGAAGCTGGAGAATACCAAAGAACCTTGATGAAAGTAAAAGAGGTGAAAAAATTATCTAGCAGTGAAGAAGAAAAAATAGAATTAGACAATAAAATAGATTTGCTGCAACGCAAGATAAATAAACGCAAAGAAGCAAAGTATCAACAATTGCTGAAAAAAGCAGATCCCCTTTTCCGCAAGGGAGATTTTAAAAAAGCGAAAAAACTTTATGAATCTGCTTTGACGATAGATATTGTTTTTAATCAGCTAGCCAAAACTAATTTAGCACTTTGCGAAAAGCACCTTCTGTTAGAATTGGAACACAAGGGAGAGATTTATGGCTTTAAACATCCCAATGGCCGTTGGGGCATTAAGGATCACCAGCAAAAAGTCTTAGTTGCTCCGCGATATGATTCTACTGGTATTTTTACCAATGGTCTGATCGCGGTGCAAGAGGAGACTTTATGGGGTTTTGTCAACCAAAAAGGAGTGGTGCAGATCAAACCTTTTTATGAATCGGTGGAGCCCTTTTCTCCTGCCGGACTGGCGAAGGTGTTGAAGGGAGGACAAGAAAGGTATATTGATCGCCATGGAAGACCGGTGGAACCCCGCGAAGAGTAGTGAATGGACTAAGAAAAGGTGGATACTCCAATAGGATTATTGACAAGCGATTAGCAAAACGCGGATATTTTTAATTAAGAATAGGATGTAGCCAACTTTTTAAATACTTTTATATCGCCGCAAAGACAGTTTCCTTATTTGCCCAAGTATTATATCTAATGCTTAGGTATTTTTAAAATTCATGCAAGACTTTCGATGATTTCATGCTGATTAACTTCATGATTAAGAAGTTATTGTGCTTTTATGCGAAATAAGTACCTTCGGCGAAAGGATGCTCTGATATAAAAAATCTTTAAAAGTAAAAACAAGTATTATGAATAGATTATTTACGCTCTTATTATTAATCTGGTGTTGTGCTCCTTGTTTTGGGCAATGGACCCAAGTTGGTGATGTTCCCTTTGTCAATCATCACTCTAATGGATTTGGATTCGAAGGTAAGGGATATATTATCCAAGGCGAACCGGTCAGTAATGGCGGACAAGATCAAAATCAATTATGGGAATACGATCCACAAGCGGATACGTGGACTTCTTTAGGTTTTGTGCCAGCTCCAGATCGAGATTTTGCGATTGGAGATGATATGGACAATAAATATTACTTTGGATTTGGCTCGGGGAAAAGTGATGTTTGGGAGTATGATCCAAGTACCAATGTTTTTACTGAATTGCCTTCTTGTCCATGTATTGGTCGTGCGCACCCTGCTTTTGTGGCACACAAAGGGAAGTTTTATATGGGAGCTGGTTCTAATAATGGTAATCTTAAAGATTGGTGGATTTTTGATATGGCGACCCAAATGTGGACCAAAAAACAAGATATCCCGGGACCTGCCAGACATCATCCTTATCAATTTGGAATCGGTGATGCTATTTATGTGGGAGGTGGTCACCAAACCAATTGGCTCAAATTTGACATCAATACAGAATTGTGGAGTAATATAGATGACTTTCCTAGAGGCCGAGTTGCAGGGAGTCAATTTAGCTTTAATGGAAGAGGCTTTGTCCTCACTGGAGATAAAGTTGATCACATGCCTTTGACGGATGATCAATTTTTGATGTATGATCCAGCGGTAGACGAGTGGTTTGATTTGCCTTTTGAAAAAAGCATGCACCGATGGGCGCCTTCTTCTTTTATTATTGACACTGATTTGTATTTGTTTGGTGGGTATGGAGCCAATGGTGGAAATGATAGAGACGTTTGGAAATTTGACCTCAGTAATGTCACTTGCTTACCTCCGCAAAATATTTCTGCCACGAATATCACGGAGAATTCTGCTGGTTTGTTTTGGGTCGACAGTCCATTGGGAGATGCAGATACGATCCAATGGAGAGAGTTAGGGACTGACATTTGGAATAATATTGTTGATCCAGAAGGTGCTCAAACCTTAGAGGGGCTAGCGTCTTGTACGGATTATGAATTTAGGGTGAATGCCAATTGTAGTAATACTTCGAATTTTTCAGAACCTTTTGTTTTTAGAACCAAGGGCTGTGGTGCTTGTACGGATGTCACTTATTGTGATGTCTCTAATGAGTTTTTAGCAGAAAAATGCTTTATCAATAAGGTGAAGATTAATGCTTTTGAAAATGAATCCGGATCGGATGGTGGCTACGAAGAATTTACAGCCTCTAATACTATAGAAGTTGGAACTGGAGAATCTTTTAGTTTAGAAGTAGAACCTACTTTCACGTCTTCTATCTCTGATGGCAATTATAAAATTTGGTTAGATTTTAATGCCGATGGGGATTTTGCCGAGGATGAACTCGTCCTTGATAAAACAGATGTGGTTGGAACTTTAATGGAAAATATTACTATTCCAGGAGATGCTACCTTGGGACTTACGCGCATAAGAATTGCCTTGGAGCTTAATCCAATATTAGGGCCTTGTAATGGAAGTGTTTTTGACGATGGTGAAGTGGAAGATTATTGCCTGACTTTAGTTCAAGGTAATGTTTCTAATCTGAATGAAACAGAAGAGCAAAATCTTCTTGCTATTCATCCAAATCCTTCTACAGGGATGCTTTGGATTGAGAATGAAGCCAACCATTTTATCCAAGTTCGTATTTATGAAGCGACTGGAAAATTGGTAGCTTCTGAATTAAATCCTACGAGCATTGATTTGACAAGCTACCACAATGGTTTTTACTTAGTCAATATTGAAAACCTAGATACACAAGAAACGATCACGGAGAAATTGATTTTGAGAAAATAAATTATCCGCTAAGTTAGCAAGTTAAGATTTTATAAATCATGACTTGTAAATTAAAAGCTCCAATGGAAAACAATTCCATTGGAGCTTTCTAATTTGTTGGATAGAGTATAAAAATGTCCTACTTAATTCACCTCACTCTTTTTCCAATCCTTCCGCTTCTTAAAATATTTCTGATCTACAATCAATAAACCAAAAGATTCTCCATCCTCTTTTTCTTGCTTGGCATGGTGGGCGCCATGCGCCCGCAAAATAGCTCTGGAATATTTCGAATCCAATTGCTTGAACCATTTGAACCTGCGATGAATATAGACATCGTGAATCAAAAAATAAATCAAACCATAAATAGAAATGCCAACGCCAATAAAGAAAACCCAAAAATGTGGTGTCGAAGAACCAATGATATAACAACTGGCACTAGGAATGGCAAAAACCAAAAAGAACAAATCATTCTTTTCAAAAAAACCATCTTTCAAATGCGGTTGATGATGGTCTTCATGCCAAGACCATAAGAAGCCATGCATGATGTATTTATGGGCAAACCAAGCCGCAAATTCCATAAAGGCTACGGCGGCTAAGGTGACTAATACGTAAAGTAATGCATTCATGATTTTGTGTTAAAATAGAGTCTATCAGTCAATGATTCAAACAAATAAGCCAAGAATCCAAAAAAATAAGAACTGGATAGTCAACAGATAATAAGCCACTTTGTTTTGTATCCAACCCTGAAAATAATGGAAAACCCCCAGCAAAAATAAGGATATTATAAACCAAGCAAAATAATTTTGCAAAGGAACTGGACCACCTCCCCAATCCCACATGTTTCGGTGAATGGCTACTGGTTCAATAAAAATATCCAAACAGACCATCAGGGTCGCTCCAAGAAAAGCTTGCCCCAACCAATGCCAAGTAGGCAACATGTGATTGACACTCGCTCCGGTACAATAGGCCAGTAGCATCCAATTGATGCCAATCATCACGGGCGTATCCCAAATTTTCCAACCGAAGACCGGCCCATATTGATATTCTCCAAAGATAAGTCCACTTTGCACCCCAACGATTTCTATACTCAGTCCGACCACAAAACACAGCAGCAAAAAACCAATCGTAGCCCGACTCCATTGCGGATGATTCCACAAGACGATCGCTAGTGAAATTAATAAATTTAGAGGCGTCAAATAAATCATATCGGGAAAATAGCCACTACTAATACCACAGACTCCAACAGTATATATTACGATCAAAATAAAAGTAGAAAGCGCTGATTTGTTTTTTTGTAAGTCCATTTAGGTCATAAAATATTTAAAGGTTACTTAGCTTTCTTCTTCTAGTAATTCCGTTACGATCTTAGCGGATAAAAGGCAAAGTGGAATTCCACCACCTGGATGTACACTGCCTCCACAAAAGTACAGGTGCTTTAGTTGACTTGAGAAATTGGCGTGTCGCAAAAAGGCGGTGGCGCTTGCAACAAAAAGCGCCTCAAAGCGCGGAACAA
>CAYQRA010000346.1:0-7295 GCA_964419315.1 uncultured Saprospiraceae bacterium
AGGAAGGCGATTATGAAGCCAGAATCCCCAATGCAGAACAAGGAGACATGGCTGATCTTTCGGTGAACTTCAACGAGATGGCCGATACCATCGTAGCCAATATCGACGAACTAAAATCCGTAGAAAATCTAAGAAGAGAATTGATCGCCAATGTATCTCATGATCTGCGGACGCCGCTCGCCATCATGCAAGGTTATGTAGAAACTTTATTAATCAAAGAGGAAAGTATCCAACCAGAAGAACGTCGTCGTTATCTCAATACCATCTTGGACAGCAGTGAAAAACTATCTGGATTAATCAAACAACTTTTTGAATATTCTAAACTAGAAGCCAAACAAATCCAACCAGAAAAAGAACCTTTCCATTTGTCTGACTTGGCTCAGGATATTTTTCAAAAGTATCAAATTCTTGCTAAGGAAAAAGGCATTAAGATGGACTTAAAAGCGCCCTCTGGCTTACCAATGGTATTTGCAGATTTAGGTTTGGTAGAACGGGTTATTCAAAACTTGATGGACAATGCCTTGAAGTTTACGCCAGAAAATGGCCATGTCAATATTGAATTAGTGGGAGATTCCCAAAGTGTGGAAGTTCGTATTGCAGATGATGGTCCTGGAATTCCAGAAGAGAAGCAAGCCTTTATTTTTGAACGCTATCGTCAGGCTACCAATGAAAAAGAGAAAGGCCAAGGTGTTGGACTAGGATTGGCGATTGTACGGAAAATTTTGGAATTGCATAATGCGACGATACAGGTACAAAGTAAATTGAATGAGGGAACCGTTTTTATGTTTCAATTGCCAGTGTATTCTGCGGAATGACCGAATTAGTCCGTAGGCTGCAAGCCCTGACCTTGCGTCAGGGGTAATGCATGGGAGTGCATTAAGCAAAGGAACCGCGCAAGCGGACGGGCAGCCACATAACAAGGCTTTTAAAATAACCTCTCTAGGTTCCTCATTGAATCGTGATTTGGACACTCGATTGGGGGTTAGGCCAATATTGAATATTCATTAAGTCAATTTTGAATATTCAATATTCCCCTCCCGCTCCAGCCTACTTTCCTCGAGAGGGAATACCAAAGTCTATATGATAATGATCGTCGTGTCGAACAATCACTCGCTTTTTAGTAAAAGGTAGATTTTTAATTTTTGGGCCGTAGCTGGTCGCCAATAATAAAGGTCGGAGAACCGGATCGAAAATCACTTTCTGAATGACTAGTCCTTCCGCTTCGGTTGCTTTTTGGAGTTCGTAAAGATGCTTTGCCATCGTTTCAAAATCAATACTTACTTTTCCCATATTTCCTTTATTGTCAAATTCGTGGCGATAGCCCCAGAGATTAAAAAGGTGACTGCTACTTCGATAGTGTTTTCCTTTTTTGAGCAGTGGGGTCATAAAATCAACGCTCAATCCGCTTTGGTGCGTCCGATGGGGTAAAAATTTGCCGCCATGTTTTCGACCGATTTCTCCTAGAACAAAAGTAATCTCAGGGCAAGTTTTTTCACAAGCCGCATAAGCTTCCATCATGACTTTTCGAATTCGATCATTGACGTAAGTTCTTCCGATCAAATAACCGCCAAAAGAATAAGTCGTAAAGTTATCGCCGCGATAATACATCCGCTTACTATTTTCAATCCGACCATTGGCCACATGTCCGATACTTTTACTTTGTGTATCGTTTTCGAAAGACAATAAAATCCCCGGAAAGATAAAAACCAATAGAAGAAAAACGCCCAGTGCCATTCCTGCCCAATACCAAAGCTTTTTGGTATGAATAAAAACAGCGCGCAGGAGTAACAACAGTAGCAAATAATAAGGAAACACCAGAGTAGCTCTTTGCGATTTACTCAATAATTTATCAAAAGGAAAAAGCATTTTCTTTTGGATGCTGTGGCAAATTTTACTCGCATCCAAATAAGCGTAATCTGCAAAAGTTGGTTGAGCAGCAATGGATTGAGTAATCGAAGGCAAGGAAAAGTAGAAAATCGTCAACACTACTGCTACGAGATAAGGAAAAGGATGTTTGAAGTATCGTTTAAGCATTGCGGTTTTTAGTGATTTTCTTTATTTGCTCGCTTAGCAGTTTTCGTTCAACAAAAGCAATGGCTCCAAGATAGGCCAAAAGAATAGCAGTGTTGACTAGAAATAATTTCAGCGATTCTGGTTCAAAGGAAGAACGCAAATATTCACTTAAAAAATATGCCACAATTGCTAAAAACAAATAAACCGTCATTTTTCCAATCGGATAAGCTATGGGATAATATTTTCGACTCGCCAGATAATTGGCTACCGCCATAAACATATAAGTGGCCAAGGCCGCCCAAGCAGATCCTACATATCCAATTTTTGGAATCAACCATAGATTGAGGCCAATCGCAATAATAGCTCCTCCTACCGAAATATAAGCACCTATAGAAGTACGATCAATGAGTTTGTACCAAATCGAAAAATTATAATAGAGCCCTAAAAACAAATAAGCAATCAGCATCAAAGGCACCACGACCAAACCTTCCCAATAATTGGGATCAATCAAATACCTCACCCAATCTAAATAAAGTAACAAGCCAAGAAAAACCAAACTCCCTACCAGAGAGAAGGCTTGAGCCACTTGCCCATAGACCTCTTTAGCATCGCTGCGATTGGCATTATTAAAAAAGAAAGGTTCTGCGGCGTAATTGAATGCTTGGATAAAAAGATTCATCAATACCGCTAGCTTTACACAAGCACTATAAATTCCGATTTGCTTCTGATTGGCTTCGGGACTTCCCGGCAATAATTCGCTAAGCAAAATCCGATCTAAGGACATACTGGCCACCCCCGCAATGCCTACAATAACGAGCGGCCCAGCATAGCGAAGCATGGTATTCCAAAGTGTTCGATCAAAAATCCAAGAGGTTCGAAAATACTGAGGTAAAAAAAAGATCAGCGTCACTAAGCTCGCTGCAAAATTGGCAAAGAACACATAATCAAGATTCCATTTTGGATCATAGAAAGTAAGCCATTCCCCATATCCTTTCGCCACCATCCAAGAACAGCCCTCTACCAAGAAAATCAAGACTCCTATATTAACCAGAATATTAAGAATTTTGATACCCGCAAAACGCAAAGGGCGACCTTCTAACCGCAAGCGGGCAAAAGGTAAAACCGAAAGCGTATCTAAGCCCATGATAAATGCAAAATAAATAACATAACGTCCCTTACCAGATTCTTTGAGGAGCTGCTCTCCAATAGTCTCTGAAAACAAACAAATCAACGTAACCAATGCCAATGTGGTAATAATCAAAGAGATACTAGCGGTAGAAAAGGTTTTCTCCACCTTTCCATCTTTTCCTCCAAACCGAAAAAAGGTAGTCTCCATCCGGTAAGTAAAAAAAACCATTAAGAGCGCAGAAAAAGAATACATAATTCCATGAACTCCAAATTGCTTCATGTCTGTGCCATCAAAAAGCCGGGTAAGATAGGCCGTCAATATCACATAATTCAGCACGCGACTCAGTATACTACTAAGCCCATACAATAAAGTCTCCCCCGCCAATTTTTTAATTACTGACATTTATTTATATCCCTTTTACTCGTTTACTCCTCAAAAGGAAGGCAATTTTAGCGATTTTATTGTAGAACTTCCATCAAAAAGGAGGCTCGTTTCCTTTCCTTTTGTAAATTGTGGTATCTATTGTACTGTTTCTCTCATCCAAAGTGTCATTTTTTGGATAGAAAGTCCCACAAAACTGACCAATCTCTTCTGGACGCCATTTATTCAAACTTATTAACTATTGACAATCAATAAGTTACAACTAGATATGTTCCCTAAAAACCCTTCGGTATCTTTTTTGCAATTAGGCAAGATACCGAACAAGTAAAACCGAGACCCTATGATTAATGTAGACCTACTAAAGAAAATTTGCAAAACCCCTGGAACTTCCGGCTTTGAACAACGCATCCGCCAGTTAGTAATAAAAGAAGTTGAAGCTCTTGTTGATGAAGTGCGCGTAGATGCTATGGGAAATGTCCTAGCCATCAAAAAAGGAAAATCAGACAAGCGAGTAATGGTCGCAGCTCATATGGATGAAATTGGCTTTATTGTGACCCACATCGACGATGATGGATTTATACGTTTTCATACCTTAGGTGGATTTGATCCCAAAACACTTACCGCACAGAGAGTTATCGTACACGGCAAAAAAGATGTTATTGGTGTAATGGGTTCCAAGCCTATTCACCTGATGAAGGCTGATGAACGTAGCAAAGCGATGCCGATTGAAGAATATTTTATTGATACGGGGCTAAGTGTAGAAGAAGTGAAAGAATGCATTGTTCCAGGAAATCCAATCACCAGAGAAAGAGAATTGATTGAGATGGGCAACTGTGTCAACAGCAAGTCTCTAGATAATCGAGTCTCTGTTTTTATTTTACTCGAAGTATTGCGAGAACTGCAAGGTAAAGAAATCCCTTATGATTTATATGGTGTTTTTACGGTGCAAGAAGAAGTTGGTTTGCGGGGAGCGATTAGTGCCGCCCATCACATCAATCCTGATTTTGGTTTTGGACTGGATGTTACCATTGCTTTTGATGTTCCTGGGGCGCAAGCGCATGAGCGCGTCACTCGCCTTGGTCATGGTACGGCGATCAAAGTCATGGATGGCATGACGATCTGTGATTATCGGATGGTCAATTATCTGCAAGAAGCAGCCACTCGCCACGACATCAAGTGGCAATCAGAAATTTTACCTAAAGGAGGGACGGACACTGCTGGCATCCAACGTTATGGAAAAAATGGCGCCATCGCCGGAGCGATTTCTATTCCCCTGCGCAATATGCACCAAACCATCGAAATGGCCAATAAAGAAGACATTCGCAATACGATTGATTTACTCCGTATTGGCGTTACTGAATTGGATCAATATGATTGGAGTTTTAGATAAAATTTGGACTCCTTTTTTCTTAACCCCTTACTGAGCAAAATTATGTGGAAAGAGCGAAATAATAAATTGCGCGCTACCTTCAAATTCAAAGACTTCAAAGAAGCTTTTGCTTTTATGACAGAAGTTGCCATGCACGCGGAAAAGCAAAATCATCATCCAGAATGGAGCAATGTTTACCACACCGTAAAAATTGTTTTATGCACACATGATGATGGAAATATCATTACTGCAAAAGATAAAAAACTGGCAAAAACCATCAGCTCCGTCTATGAAAAATACCAAGCTTAATTTGCTGGGATTTGGAGGATTATCCGTTTTGCTATTCGCAATACTTTTCTTTTCCTCTTGTCAATCTTTTCAAGCAGACGAATCCACCACGCGACTCCACGACATTTGGGGACTTCAACAATTGAATGGCAATAAAGTAGATGTCAAAACGCAAGGCGCAGTATTGGAATTATATGTGGCGAAACAAAATTTCCTTTTATCGGTCAATCAAAAAAGTTATCAAGGCAAATTCCAAGCAGGCAAATCGCAAATCAAATTCTCAAAAATCACTCCTCCTATAAGTAAGGCTTCTTCGGCACAAGAAAAAGAATTGCTCGACGCATTAAAAAAAGCCAAACGCTGGGAATTCAAAAAATACCACTTGATCCTTTATGCCAAAGAAGAAATCGTGGCTCGTTTTGTAAAAATGGATTAAGAAGCTAGGAATGTTAAGAAAATATTGAATAAAAAGGACCTAAAGTCCTTGAGCTTGAATAGGTTTAACACAAAAAAGTCACCGTGAAGATCACCTCCAAACTTCCCAATGTCGGCACCACCATTTTCACCGTCATGTCTCTTTTGGCCAAAAAACATGGGGCCATCAATCTATCCCAAGGTTTTCCAAACTTCGATTGTTCGCCAAAGCTCCAAGACTTAGTTCACCATTACACCAAAAAAGGTTTCAACCAATATGCCCCGATGGCTGGAGATCCAAAATTGCGTCAAGAACTTTGCAAGAAGTCAGAACGCCTCTACGGACTTCTCCCTAATTCAGAAAGTGAAATCACTATTACGGCTGGCGCCACTCAAGCACTCTATACTGCCATTTCCGCTTTTGTCAAAACGGGGGATGAAGTGATCTTGCTAGAACCTGCTTATGATTCTTATGCTCCTGCCGTAGAAGTTTGCGGAGGAACAGTGGTTCCTTATACCTTAAAAGCACCGGATTATGCAGTAGACTGGGAAAAAATGGGGCAACTTCTTAGTCCTCGCACCAAGATGATCATCATCAATACTCCTCACAATCCTACTGGCAGTATTTTGACCGCCTCTGATTTAGAACAATTGCAAAAGCTTACGCGGGATACGGATATCATCGTATTGAGTGACGAAGTTTATGAGCATTTGATCTATGATGGCGAGGCTCACCAAAGTGTGCTTCGATTTCCAGAATTGTGGCAACGCAGTTTGGTCACTTATTCCTTTGGCAAAACATTTCATGTGACGGGGTGGAAATTGGGCTATTGCCTCGGATCTGCTCCCTTGATGAAAGAATTTCGCAAGGTGCATCAGTTCAATGTCTTTTCGGTCAATCATCCACAGCAAAAAGCAATCGCTGATTTTTTGGAATCACCAGAAGAGTATCTTTCGCTGAGTAATTTTTTTCAAGCAAAAAGGGATTTCTTTTTAAAAACAATGGAGGGTTCCCGTTTTCGACCAGTGCCTTGTAAGGGGACTTATTTCCAACTCTTTGATTATTCTGCCATCAGTCAAGAAAAAGATACGGACTTTGCGCGGCGAATGACTATGGAGTATGGCGTTGCAGCGATTCCTATTTCGGTTTTTTATTCGGATGGAAGAGATGACCGAGTGGTTCGATTGTGTTTTGCAAAAACGGAAGAGGTCTTGGAAAAGGCAGGAAAATTATTGCGACAGGTCTAGCATAAAAAAAACACCCAGATGGTAGTTTGGAACTACGACCTGGATGTTTAATTAATTGAAGCAGATGAAATAATTCTTACTTCAAAAACTCAATACTCTTATTGATAAATTGGGTCAATTCTGGCCCACTTAACATTCCCTGATTCAACAAAGCTAAGCTATAAAGGTGTTGAACAAAATCCGCTTTCTTCTCCTCATTCCGCATTTTCAATAGCTTGTCCGCCACCAATGGGTGATTGGTATTGACCACTACATTATAGCTATCTGGAAATTGATCCATGTTCATACCTTGCATCGCCTGCATCTCTTTCATTCGACGCATAAACTCTGGACGAGTAATCAATACTGGTTGATCATTTGGAGACAAAGGCTTCAAAGCAACAGAAGCTCCTGGTTGGTTGACCTTCGCTTCAAAAAGTTCTTTTACCTTTTCTGTTTCTTTTTCACTGAGTA
>CAYQRA010000347.1:0-7288 GCA_964419315.1 uncultured Saprospiraceae bacterium
TTTTCATTAATGGGGTTTTACTTTAACATTAGGATGGTCTAGTTTGGTAACTTTAATTTCTGTTCTTCGATTCATTTGGTGTTCTTCCTCTGAACATTCAATTCCATTGCCACAACGATTTCGAAGAACCTGTTCTCCATAATTTCTATAAGCCACTCTATGAGAAGCAATACCTTTCGAAATAATATATTCCTTTGCTTGAATGGCTCGATCCAAAGAGAGTTTATCATTATAAGTATCACTCCCTCTGCTATCCGTATGGGAACGAAGTGAAATTTCCATAGAAGGATATAAAATCAATAAATCTACGACATTATCTAGTGCATAGGCAGCATCAGGCTTGATGAAATGTTTATCATAATCATAATAAATATCCTTCAGCTCGATGATCTGATCTACTTCAAAATTTGAATGAGTTGATCCTAAGAAATATTTATGAAGTCGGTCAATCTTTTTTTCAATATCTGCCAGATAATTAACCTGTGGGGAATAAGAATTGCCATTTGGATAATTATTGGGAGAAACAACATTAAAATTAGGAGGAACGTAACCTGAAGGATTAACATTAGGACGAACGTAACCTGAAGGATTAACATTAGAACGAACGGGCTCCGAAGGATTATAGGCATATGATGGTGCCTGCCCTACTGCAGTTGGAGTAGCCTTCGGTGAGCCAACATATAGTACAATGTCTTCCTTATTAGTTTTGTCTTCCTCCGTCAAGGTCCTGCTAGTTCCCAAAAAACCAACGTGATCTGCTTCTATGGTATAGTGGTGATCTTTTTGGATACATAAGTTTAATTTGCCATTCTCATCTAAGGGATATTTCTTTTTTGTACTTAGACTATTATCAACTACCGTAATAAATGCCATAGGCATCTGAGCTTGAGAAGCTTTTTCTAATACCGTAAAAACCGTAGGACTACAATCCCTTTCTTCAAGAGAGAAACAATCATCAGCGGCTAAAAAAGAAATAAAATCAAATGACTTACGAAAAGAGGAAAAACCATTTTTTTCGATTTTTACCTCATAATTATAATCTTTTTTTATTGGATGTTTAAACCGTCCCTGTTCATCTGTAAAAACCACCTTTGTGGTCTTTTGCTCTTCTAGCTCATCTTTCAGCGTAAGCTGATAATCATTGGCTTCCGTCTCCACTTTTTTTAGACTAAGCAACAATTCATTCTTGGCTTCCGTTTTGCTCTGATCGGACGTTTCAATAATGGTTATTTTTGCCTCACTGATAGGTTGATCCGTATTTTTATCAAAAACACAAATGGTTCTGTACATCTGACCTTCGTCTCTTTTCCACGAATAAATATCATCGCCACCTTTTCCTCCTTCCCTATTAGAAGATAAAAATCCTTCTGTATTGCTCAGGTTTGAGAAAAAACCAAAATCGTCCGAAGGAGAGTTAAATGGTTGGCCCATGTTTACCACCTCGGTCCATTTAGAATGTCCATTACCACGTGTTGCAGAATTGTTTTTAGCCACTTTATAAATATCCAATCCACCTAAGCCTTTATGTCCGTTTGATGCAAAATACAAGGTGCCATTTTCTTTCATAAATGGAAATAACTCATTGTCGGGGCTATTAATATCTGATCCTAAATTAACAGGTTCTTGCCATTTTCCTTCGACCATTTCTGACACATATAAGTCCATTCCTCCAAAGCCATCCGGTCTGTTGGAACTAAAGTATAAGTGTTTTTCATCTGAAGATAAAGTAGGATGACAGGTGTTGAATTTTTCACTATTAAAGGGAAGTTCAACAGGATTTGACCAAGCTTCATTTTCAAAAGTACTGACGTAAATTTTGAGGTTAACTTTTTCAGCATTACTTTTCTTCTTGGCGTTATTTCTTGTAAAATACATTACATTTTTACCTCGATTAAAAGTAGCTGTTCCATCATGGAGTTTGGCATTGACTTTACCCAGTAGTGGCTTTGGCTCTCCCCATGCCCCATCCTGACTTAGGCTAGAAATAAAGAGGTCAGAAAAATTATCATTCGTCCAAAGGTCTTTGATGCTTGCAAAACCAACCGTTCCTTTTCTGGTACTCGTAAAGATAATTTCTCCGCTAAAGGGAATGGCAGAAAAATCAAGATGCTTGGTATTGATTTCTTCCAGGTTTTTAATCGTAACCCCATACGCTTCTTCGTCTCCAATGATCTCGTCACAGTTGTTGACGAACTCTCGTTGCGAAAGCCCTTCCTCTTCCGAATTTTCTTTAAACTTCTTAAACCAGGAAATAGCTTCCTCACATTTTCCATTACTTTGCAAAACTTGTGAATAGTGCCAAAAGTGAATGGGATCTTCATTCTGATGAATGAACTTAGCATACCAAATTTCTGCTTGAGCAGTTTTGCTATTCATTCGGAAACTATTAGCGATTTTTGCTAGAGATTTGTTGTCCAACTTTTCTTCATTTGTAGTCTTGTCAACATAATCCATATAGCCAGAATTTTCATAAATCTCATCTACTTTTTCACTTCCTTTGGATAGTATATTGCTTAATTTATTCTGTCCATAAGAAAAAGAAAAACTAAAGATAAGTAGGATAAATGCCAAGAATTGTTTGGGTCTCATAACCGATCATTTTTTAAATTTCTGTCTAATAATACTATCCTAATTCTTTGAAGTTGTTTAAAAAAACTGGTAGTCAGCTTTCATTTTTTTTAAACAACTTCTTTAGATAATACTAATAGACCAAATTGTTATGTGAATGTTTGATAAATAAAAGTGTTTTAGAAAAATCTAATATTTTCGACCTGCCCTTTTGCATTGACCATCGTGTACTGAGCCATGATTTCAAAGCTTACCGGGGCATAATTATTTAACTCTGAAAGTGTAAAATCAAGGGCAACGGCTCCCTTCCATTGGTTGGTAAATTGAAACTGGAAAATACCATTGATGGAATCTTCTAATCGATAGGAAAACCCAACCCAGACTTTGTCTAAAAAAACAAGGCTTGCATTCAAGTCCATTTCAAATGGGGTCCTTCCGTTAAGGGTCATCAATATCCCCGGTTGAAGTTTTAGGTTCTTATTAATTTCTTTTATGAAGCCTCCCATGAGGTAAATGGTTCGAGCTGCCGATGTTCCAAATTCCTCATAATTTGAATAGTTGTAAAAGCTCGTTGCAAATAGTCGTGGAATAGAAACCCCAGCATAAAATTTTGTGGTTTTGAAATAAGTTCCCATACCAAAGTTTGGATTTAATCGACTAGAAGATACGTCAGGAAGTTCTGGGTCTTCTTCATGCAGTGGATTAGTTTCGTGCCAATTAAAGCGTTTATATTGAACCATCCCGCTTAAGCCAATACTCAAAGTCGATTTGTTTTGCATCGGAATTTTATAAGCATAAGCAACATCTGCAATATGTTCTTTCACGATACCCGTTTGATCACTAGTTAGGGTAATACCTCCTCCCATTCTTTTAGAAAAAATAGTTGAATGAGCGGAGAGGGTAAAATTTTTGGGAGCTCCCGCAAAGGCTGTCCATTGGTTTCGGTAATGTCCAGAAACTCGCAAAGCATCTACAGATCCCGCATAGGCTGGATTAATAGCTAACTTATTGAACATGAACATGGTGTAGTTAATCTCTTGTTGCCCTTTACAATAGGAAAGGAAAAACAATGAAATCACTCCAAAAATTAAAGTCTTCTTAATCATAATATGTTTTATTCTTATTAAAAAAATATTTCTGGGGGTAAGTCCTAATCAAACCCTTTTGCTATTAAGCAACGCAATTTGGTTTTTTAAATAGAAAATAAGAAACACCTCTTTCCTAAGGAAGTAGGAGATGTTTCTCTATTTTCTCTTAGCTTAATTTCGTCCTTAACAGCATCATCGTTTCAGTGTTATATAACCGGTAAAAGGTTCTTTATCTTCAATTTTCAAAATGTAATAATAGGTTCCTGCGGGGAGATTTTCTCCGTTATAAGTTCCATTCCAATTGTTTTTATATGGAGCGGACTCATACACCTTATCTCCTTTCCTATTAAAAACCTGTAGACTATTATTGGTATACTGATCTAAGCAAGGTATTTCAAAGAAATCATTCAACTGGTCACCATTTGGAGTAATCACATCAGGTACCCAACAATCAGTCTCAACGATGTCAACTGAAATATATATGGTAGCTTCCGAACAGATCTCTGCACAATTCGCATTACACAATTGATAAACGATAGTCTCTAAACCATAGAAGTCATTTCTTGGCGTATAATTCAATATACCCTCTTCAAAACCATCGCCTAATTCACCATTTAATGGTGGTTCAATTACCGTAACTTCCCAGTCTTCAATATTTCCAATATCGTCATTGGCAAGGAAATTCATACCGACTAATTCTTCTCTAAAGTCTACCACATGTGCATCGGGAGATGCAATAGGTTCATCTTCTAAAATAACTACTAAGGTATCTCTATCGTAATCAACACAAACGCCATTAGAGAGTGACCAGATAAACATATTCTCCCCTGAGTTCAAATCATCTACAATGGTTGTCGGAGCAAGGGGATTAACAATCGTTACTTCTGAATCAACACTGAACCATTGTCCTATTCCAACTGGCGGTTGCGTAGCAACAATAGTTGTCTCAATATCTCCACAGGTAAATAGCTCATGATCCTCTACATGGGCTGCATTGATTGGCACTTCACTGATAGTAACAGTCACCTCATCACTTGCATAATCCAAACATCCACCTAATGACAATACCCAAGTAAAAACATAACTCTTATCGACTTCTAAACCAGTAACCTGCGTATTCGGATCGTTACCATCAATGATTACAACTCCTTGACTTGCTTGCAGCGGTGTTTGTATCCACTGCCCAGTAGAAGAAGTTGGAATAACCGGATTGAGGGTCACCATACTATTATCACAGAACTCTATATCATCACCAGCATATGGCGTATCTACTGGATCAATAGTTACATTGATGACCACAGTATCCGCATCGTAATCAATACATGTTCCATTCGATAAAGTCCATACAAACACATTATCTCCTGGTACCAGATCAATTACTTCGGTATCGTGGAGATCAGGATTTGAAATAGTTCCACCACCTAAGCCTGTCCAATAACCAGTTCCCATAGACGGTATTTCGGCATCTAAAGAAATTACATCGGTAGCACATAACTCTACATCTTCCCCAGCATCCGCTTCATTCGGAGGAATAAAATCAATCCGTACTTCAGTTACCTCAGAGGCAGGTACCACACAACTTCCTATTGTCATAATTACATAATAATCTCCACTATCATTTGAGGTCAATCCTGGGATTGATGCCGTTGGATTAGAAGTAGTCTCAACAATTGAGTTGTCCAGTGCATAATACCAATCGTAAGTTACGGGTACTCCTGGAGGTAATGCTAATGGACTAGAGATAGAAAGTTCTAAATTACTTCCTTCACATACCGGTCCATTATTCACAATAGTTGGAGCATCGATAGCTTCTTGTACATACACAATCATGGTATCACTAGTCACAATCGGACAATCGCCAACTTTTATATTGACATAATATTCACCTACGTCATCTAGCGTCGCATTATTGATCACAGGGTTGGGTTGCGTGGAGGTAAATCCATTGGGTCCAAACCATTCGTATATCGCTCCAGTGAAATTTGAAACGTTCAACATCACAGTGCTTCCTTCACACGCAGGATCAATAGCAGAGGTAGTGTTGGTTGGCATTGGAGCAGCTATGTTGTTCACTACAACAATATCTTGAGCATTAGAAGCAAAAGACTCACAACCTTCTACGGTTGCAATGACCGTATATACCCCTTGATTTGCAGAAGTTACACTATTGACAAAGTAAGTCGGAATATTCGTCACTTCAACGGATACTGGACCAAATCCCATATCAAAGAACCACTCATAAGTGACTGTAGTCCCTACATAAGAATCAGTATTAAGTTCTAATAGAGAACCTTCACATAAGATTTCCTCATTAGCTTCCAATTCAGGAGAGGCAGGTATTGCATTTACATTGACACTTACGGACTCTTGAATGGAAATACATCCATTATCTGATTCTAATACCAAGGTATAAACACCTTCATTCGCAAGGCTAATACTAGGTAGATCTAACTGGAACAATCCGGTAGAAACATCTGTACTTGTGTACACAAAACCACCTGGCCCTGTCCATGTATAATTGAGGACACCCGTGATCGCTGCATTATTGCTCGCAGTAAGAATAACATCAGTTCCTTCACAATAAGAACCTGCTCCATCGATAGTACTAATGGCTGGTAGGTCCAAGACCTCTACTTCTACTTGAGCAATGTTGAAGGATTCGCACCCATTGGCATTTTCTACTTGTAAGTAGTACTGATGAGTTCCTACAGGCACCCCAAATATTTCTGGATTTTTATCCGTAGAAATAACTGGTGGCATAGGTAATGCAAAAGGATCAACATCATACCATTTGTATTTTCCTCCTGGAATTTCTCCAGCAAAAAGATAAATGGATTCACCAGAACAAACCATCGGGTCACTTGAGGCAGATGCCTCAGGTAATTCAATTACTTCAACCGTTTGTAATTCAGATAATTCAGAAGCACATCCATCTACTACTACATTCACATAGAATGGAGAAATAAAATTAACATCGGTAGCAGCTAAAGTAACGGAGTTAGCATTTCCAAGTAAGGTACCCACTCCATTGAACCAATTATAGTTTATAGCTGCGCCAGTGTATACTTGTTGTATATTGAGGTAAGCTATTTCATCTTCACAGATAAAATCTTCTGTTACCACAATTGGCGTTTCAGGTTGAGGTACAATATTGTTTACAAGGATGCTTTCAGTAGTAGAACATCCATTAGAACTAATCACCGTCAAGGTATAAGTACCATTATTTTCTACTACAATATTTGATATAACGGGGTCTGTCGCTGAAGACGTAAATCCATTTGGCCCTACCCATTCATATACAAATCCGTCCGTTGCATTCGAGAATAACATCAATTCACCACCGCTACATAATATTCCTGAGGAAGCAGTTGGAGCGGCCGTTGGCTGAACAAATATTTCAAGATCGTATGCATCCGAATTCAAGGTACATCCATCTACAATTACCTCTACGGTATAAGCACCTACATGGGTGTTTTCTACCGGAGTTATTACTAGCTTGTTAGTCAACTCCCCTGTGATTCCTGTAATATTATTGATCGCTGTTCCATTCTGTGACCATTGGTAAGAAACACTTGAACCTCCATATGCTGGAATCGTCAAGATAATTTCACCACCTTCACAGGCCGGTCCAG
>CAYQRA010000348.1:0-7282 GCA_964419315.1 uncultured Saprospiraceae bacterium
CATGGAGGTAAGTGCAGATTGAATTTTTTTTCAAAAAAAATCACAAGCAGGAAAAATAGTATGTTTGTAGTCCAAAGTGAGACCGTTGAAAAAATAAGTCTTCGATGTCCGTTTAATGGGCTTCAATAAAGCGACCAAAGGAAGCTGTTTGTAGATCATTCATCGGACTTAAAATCGAAAGATTATTTTTTAAATAGTACTAATAAAGCCTCTTCCTTCGTTTGCAACAAAAACATTCCTCTTAATAGAATTAAGCCTAATGGATATCTATACTAGAAAATCGAGATGGAAAATCTATCTAGCCATCGCTGGATTAGTTATCCTTTTGATTTCCTTACTCTACTCTAACTATCTGGCCAAAAACCTAGCGGATGGAGAACGCAAAGAAGCGCAGCTCCTTGCTCAGGCACTAGAATCTCTTTCTTCAACCACTGATTTGGAGAGAGACATTACTTTCCAATTAGAGATCATCAAAGCCAATCATAATATCCCCGCTATTGTCGTCAATACTCGAGGAAAAATTGATCATGCCATTAATTTTGGAGAAGAAAAAGACCAGAATATCCCTTTCCTAGAAAAGGAATTGCTAAAGATCAAAGAGTCTGGTCCCGATCCAATTGAAATTCCCGATAATTACACCATCTATTTTAAGCAATCTCGTATTCTTACGCTATTGACTTATTTTCCAATCATTCAATTTTTCTTACTCGGTACTTTTATTCTCATTGGCTATTTCCTCTTTAGTTCGGCACGGCGATCTGAGCAAAATCAAGTTTGGGCAGGGATGGCTAAAGAAACCGCTCATCAACTGGGAACGCCGATATCTGCTATCGTAGGTTGGATCGAACATTTGCGGGTCACCAAGGAGGAAGACGAGGAAGTACAGGATGTCTTACTAGAATTGGATAAAGATGTAGGACGACTGGATCTAATTGCGGATCGTTTTTCAAAGATTGGCTCCGCTCCGGAGCTCGAAAAGTCCAATATCTACGAACACCTAGAAGAAATCCGCGCTTATATGCAATCTAGAGCCTCTCGAAAAATGGTCTTCGATTTTCCTGGCCTCGATCACCCTCCTTTGTACATCAAGGCCAATGCTCATCTTTTTGCCTGGGTTTTGGAAAATCTAATGCGCAATGCGCTCGATGCGACGGACGGAAAAGGGACTATTGCCGCCAAAGTTTTCGAAGAAAAGGGCTTTGTCAACATCGAAATGAGTGATACCGGGAAGGGAATTCCCGTTAAAAAATTCAAAACCGTCTTTCAACCAGGCTTTACGACCAAAAAAAGAGGATGGGGACTTGGTCTCTCACTGGCCAAACGTATTATAGAAAGCTATCACTCTGGCAAGATTTTTGTAAAAAGTTCAGTATTAAATCAGGGAACAACTTTCACTATAAAACTACCTAAATACTAGGAAATCCCGCTGCAAAGTTCTCCTGGTTTTGCGGGTACTAAATCCCCTGGAGGAGCTAAGCAAATGAGTGTGGACTTTATTACAAACCTACATAGACTTACACTAAAAGTATTTCTACTGTGCCTCGCAGTAGCTTTTTGCACTATTCCTAGCCTTTTTTCCAATTCTATTCCGCTTACCAATCAAGTGATCGTAACGGTCATCGATGGCGAAAGCCAAGAAAAGCTCTATGGGGTCAATGTCTTTACCGATGATCTCGTGAGTGTGGCTACTTCTACTGATCTAGAGGGAGTGGCTATTATTGATGATAGCAAACTTGGACACCTCGATAAAATCAACTTCACCTATATCGGTTATGCTTCTTTGGAATTGAGTCTTTTCGAAATTCGCAAACGCAAAGGAATAATCGAAATGCTTCCTGCCATTGATTTACTGCCCGATACGCTAGTCGTCATTGGAAGAAGAGACGAACGCAAAGAGGAAATGCCTTTTGAAGTCGAGCGCATTGATGCCAAAGCCATTGCCTTTACCAATTCTCAAACAGCAGCTGATTTGCTGGAAAATGAAGCCGGTGTTTTTGTGCAAAAATCTCAGATGGGAGGCGGTAGTCCAATTATTCGTGGCTTCGAAGCCAATCGAGTTTTATTGGTTTTGGATGGGGTAAGAATGAATAATGCCATTTATCGAAACGGACATTTGCAAAATGCAGTGACGGTCGATAATAGTATTTTGGAACAAGCAGAAGTGATCTATGGTCCGGGTTCTTTAATCTACGGAAGTGATGCGCTGGGTGGTGTGGTACATTATCGTACTCGCGATCCCAAATTGGTGTTTGGAGATGGCCCTGATTATCATTTGGAGACCAATTATCAAACCCGCTTTGCTTCGGCCAACTTAGAAAAAAATGCGCACCTCGACATCGACTATGGTGGGCGCAGATGGGCTTCCTTGACTAGCTTTTCTATGGTTGATTTTGATGACCTGCGTGCCGGCAACAATCGACCAGAAGCTTATCCTGATCTTGGAAAAAGATACGCCTATGTGAGTAATGTAGAAAACATCGAGCAAGTCATTCCCGGAAACGTAAATATCCAAAGTCCTACGGGTTATAGACAAATTGATTTTTTACAAAAAATACGCATTCAACCTTCTGATTACTTTTACCTCATCGGTAATTTCCAATATTCCACCTCTACCAACGTACCAAGATACGATGCTTTGACCGACACTTTGTCTGATGCGCAAAAGCTCAAATATGCAGAGTGGAATTATGGCCCGCAAAATAGATTATTGGCTTCTCTAAAAGCAAGAATGCTAAAAAAGAATGCCCTATTCAATAAAGGAACCCTCATCGGTGCTTTTCAAAAAATTGATGAAGATCGACTGAATAGAGAATTTGGAGACTCTCATCGAGATTGGAATAGCGAAGATGTTTATGTCTATTCTTTCACCGCAGATTTTGATAAAAATCTAGATACTAAGGGCAAGAATGTCTTGTCCTATGGTGGAGAGTTTTCTTATAATTATGTCAATTCTACCGCCGTACAACAAAGTAGGCGTACCGGAAAAATAAGTAAAGGTCCACTGAGTCGCTATGCTAGTGCAGGGAATGAAATGATGACCAAAGCAGGTTATCTCACTTTCCAAAAAAGCAATGAAGCACGGACGCTTTTTTTTAATACAGGAGTTCGATTTACGGATGTTTCGGTCTCTGCTAGATATGACTCCTCCGACCTCAACCAAATTAGTTGGCCAGAAGAATACATCAATCCGGGAATCAGTAATAAAAATACAGACCTCTCTTATTCCGCGGGTTTCACTTGGAATTCCAAAGGTGGTTGGCAGGCACGTCTATTGGGTTCCCGCGCTTTTCGCGCACCAAATGTCGATGACATTTTTAAAATTCGAGTCAAAAGAAATAATGTTCTTTTGCCTAATGTTGACTTACTTCCAGAAATCGCTCATACCGGAGAATTGACGCTTGGCAAAACATTTAGAAGCAAGTCTTCCAATAATGGTAGCCTTTTCAAAATAAGTGGAACCGGTTTTTATACCCAATTACAAAATGTCATTGTCCGACGAGATGGTTTTGCTCCAGATGGTTCTAGAAAAATACCCGGTAATAGTGGTTTGGATTCTTTCAATGTTCAACAAAATTTCAATGCCAATGATGGCTATATCTTCGGTGCTTCGGCCAATCTAAAAATCAACCTTCGTTCTAAATGGGAGCTAAATGCCAATGTGAATTATGTAAAAGGACGTTCGATATTTGAAGACAAAGATGTAGCGGGTAATATTTTATTTGATACCCTGGCACCGATGGACCACATACCGCCTATGTATGGTAGAATTGGTTTGGCACATATCAGAGAGAAAATAAGACTAGAAGGCATCATTCGTTTTAATGGCGCTAAGCCCGTTGAGGAATATGCTATTACCGGAGTACAAGTGGATGGTCGTACAGGAGAAGTCGTAGAAATCTTTCGGGATGGTTCAGACAATCTTGAATTCTCTGGCACCTGCCGAGAAGTCACCAATAGTGAGGGGCAAACGGAAGTAGTCTGCGATGGTAATTTGGCTTGGACGACTTTTAATTTTTATTCTTCCTTTCAGCTACATCCCAAATTTGCCATTAATTTTGCGGTAGAAAATATCCTTGACCTGCATTATCGAAAAGCCTCCTCTGGCCTTAGTGCGCCTGGTCGTAATTTCATCATCAGCCTTCGTGGTCGATTTTAGTACTCCTTTCCTCTATCTTTTCTGTTTTAGAAAAAATACCTCATTAACTTGGTTTGGCCTAAATGTATTATCTTGTCCCAAGGTATTCCTTAGAAAAACTTGACCTTGAAAACATTCGATAATCAATAATTTTGTATTTGTCAGAGAACCATTATTCTTAGAGAAAGCGCTCGTCAAAGCGTCTTATAAATCAGCATTTTCTATGACCGCAATTATCGTCGATGACGAGGCCAGAGGCCGCAGCACCCTACATGCGCTTTGCACAGAATATTGTGAAGGTCTCCAAATCATTGGATCCGCAGCTTCTGTAGATGAAGCCAAGGTGCTCATAGATGAGTTAAAACCACAGCTTATTTTCCTCGACATTCAAATGCCGGAAAAAAATGGATTTCAATTACTAGAAGCCTATGAAACGCCGCTTCCTTTTGCGGTCATTTTCACGACAGCCTATGATCAATATGCACTAAAAGCATTCCAGCAACCAACCATTGATTATCTGCTCAAACCCATTGAAATTGATGCGCTAATCAAGGCAGTAGAAAAGGCAAAAGAACGGCAACAAGCTAGTCATTCTTCAGATAAACTTGCCTTACTAAAAGCATCTTTAGAGAAAGATCCCATTCAAAAAATTGCCTTAACAACTTTAGACGGTTTCACTTTTGTGGGTTTTAATGAAATTGTGCGTTGCGAAGCACAAGGAAATTATACGGATGTCCGGCTAGCCAATGGTTCCTCCTTACTAATCACCAAAACGCTAAAACACTATGAAGATATCTTGATTATGGATAATTTTTTTAGAGTTCATAAGTCTCATTTGGTCAATTTAGATTTTGTAAGGCGTTACGTAAAAGGCCGCCAAGGAATGATAGAAATGGTGGATGGACAGATGATTGAGGTCTCTACCAGAAAGAAAGAAGCTTTATTGGAAAGATTAGCCACTAGATATTAGTAGTCTGCGAACCAAAATTATTATTTCTTCGTTAAATTAAAGATGTGTCCTAAATAGACTTTGTTCGTCTTAAGTCTATCTAAATGTTATTTAAAACATCCTAAAAGGAAAACTATTAATCTGATTTGATTTTCGTGTTTATGAAGCAGGTTTATTTTTACTTTTTCTTATCTCTTCTTTGTTGCTCAATGAACGCCGCTTCCTTGGGAGCCCAAGAAGTACAGTGGGCAGCCAAAGTACTCAACTACTCTACTCAATACAGCGATAAAGATTATTCCGCCAATCAAATCCTCGGCGTCCCCAATGCTATCGGTGGTCCCAACCTCAACGATATGGCTTGGGTGCCCAAACGTGACAACAGCCCTTCTGGAGAATTCATCCACGTAGCTTTCAAAAACCCCATGCAAATTCGGCAAATAGCCATCGCAGAAAGTCTCAACCCAGGAGCTATTCACCGAATTTTTCTCTATGGCCCTGATGGAAATAAAAAACTCGTCTACGAAAATAAAAACCCCAAAGGAGTAATGGCTCCCTTTAGAATGTTTCGCCATAAATTCACCTTGACTAGTTATGATGTGGTCAGTCTTCGGGTAGAACTGAAAACCAAGGCGGTGCCGGGCAATAACCAATTGGATGCCATCGGCATCTCCAATAGCAATACTCCGATCAATGTCAAGATCAATCAATTACAATATGAAAAAGAGATCGCCACAGCACGCCGTCTAGCTCCTACGGTCAACTCTGCTTATGCGGAACGCTTACCGATGATTTCTCCAGATGGCAACACCTTATATTTTGCCCGAAAATACCATCCACAAAATATTGGAGAAGATAATAATGATGACATTTGGGTCGCTTACCGCCAATCTGATAATAGTTGGAGCAATGCCGTCAACATTGGAGGACCGCTTAATAATCGGGATCACAATTTTGTCGTCGCTTTCAATACCACCGGAGATATTTTGTACCTCGGTAGTGATTATCGCAATCGCGGAAAAGCTGGGGTATCCGTTTCTTATAAAAAAGGTAGAAGCTGGAGCAATCCCAAACCGCTCGATATCGAAAACCACTATAATGACTCTGAATTTGTTTGCTACCACATGAGTTTGGATGGACAAGTACTCTTGATGTCGGTAGAAAGAAAAGATGGAGAAGGTGGACTAGACCTCTTTGTATCTTTTCGCCGTGGTGGTGATCGCTTTAGCGAACCGATCAACCTAGGACCACAAATCAATACGGTCGGTGGAGAAAGTAGTGTCTTTCTGGCAGCCGATGGCAAAAGCATTTATTTCGCCTCTAATGGCCATGAAGGCTATGGTGGTTATGATATGTTTATGAGCCGTCGCTTGGATGATAGTTGGCAAAATTGGTCGACTCCCAAAAATTTAGGATCGCAAATTAACACTTCCAAAAACGAGTATAATTATACCGTACCGGCTTCGGGAGATTATGCTTATTTTTCCAGTGGCAATGCCCCGGGCAAGTCTAATCTATTTCGCATCCCACTTCCAGAAGAAGTACGCCCCGAACCAGTCATGCTCGTCACGGGTCGCATGATCAATGCGGAAACCAATAAACCTTTGCATGCGGATCTGAAATTCAACAAGATCACTTCGGGTAGTCAAAACAACTCTAGTACCATTGCCAGTAATGGCGACTTTCAAATTGTGGTTCCTTATGGAGAAGATTTAGAATTATATGCCGAGACAGAAGGGTACTTCGCCGTCAGCGAAAGTCTTCCTTTGTCTGGAAATGAATTGGAAGAACTCGATTATGATCAAGAAGGTATGTTGGCTCAATCGGATGATTCTGCCACCACACTGGCCAGCAATGGAGATATCATACAGATGCAATTGCGCCTCAGTCAATTGGATGAAGACATGCAAGTACTTGCTCAGGAAAGAGCACGCACCAAAGAGGAATATCAACAACTCAATAAAACCAGTACGAGTGAATACCGCAAAGATCCTGAACTCGAAGCTTTGCAACACAAGTATAATAATACCATGCGATCCAAAAAAGAAACGGATCAAAAACAATATGGCAAGGTAGACGCTGAGGAAACGGTAACGTCCACCGGCGATCAGGAATTAGATGATCTACGAAAAAAATTCAACAAGCATTATAACAGTAGTAGTAGTAATGGCAGCAGCAAAACGACTACTAGCTCTGACCAA
>CAYQRA010000349.1:0-7279 GCA_964419315.1 uncultured Saprospiraceae bacterium
TTGGTCTTGTTGATTCTGAAAATATTCTTGATACCCTTTTTTTACTTCCGGAGACATTCTGGTCAATTCTAGTTGGTCAACATACAAAAAACGATACTGTTGCTGCAATTCATAAGTTTGCTCCAGAAAGGTGTCAAAATTTTCAAAAATAGGGGTTAGATGAATATCCGCCAATAAAAAATCTTGTTGCTTCCGCCAATTCTTATACAGGATATTAAACAACTCCACCTTATTCTGAAAATGATAAGCCATATTACCAACACTCATATTGGCAGTATCTGCAATATCTTGTAAACGCACGTTGAAATAGCCCAATTCATTGAATTTGGCTAAAGCAGCCTTTAATATTCTTGGTTTGGTATCTTTTGCCAATTTGAAGGAAGATTAGTTATACCCCTAAACTGTTAATTGTCGGTTTAACAAAATAAAATTAGAATTTATTTTCTAATGTTTCCAGTTTTTATGGCTTTTTTATTGAATTTGCCTTAAATCTAGAGGCTAAAACCGACCTACAAAGATTAATCAGGTACAAAGTAAATCAAGTGCTGATTCCTTTTTGCAATAATTTGACAGGAGCAAAAGGCAGATCTACGAAATGGAAGCTATTCATTCTACAATCCAAGCGATTGTACAAAAGGAACTTACTTTTAAAGGATTTTTAATTAAAAAGAACGACCTTTGCAGGACTAAGTGAAATCTGGGACTTAAATCCTTGTTTTTCAGGTTTTAAGTACGTAATCTTCTACCTTTTTAGAACAAACAAAGAATGGGAAATGTAGTGGCCATTGTCGGCCGACCAAATGTTGGAAAATCCACCTTATACAATCGCTTGATTGGCGAACGCCAAGCGATCATTGATGATACCAGTGGAGTAACACGTGATCGCATGTATGGCTTGAGTGAATGGAATGGCAAATCTTTTACGGTTATCGACACCGGTGGTTTTGTCCACAACTCCGATGACATCTTTGAAGCGGCGATCCGTTCTCAGGTAAAAATAGCCATTGAAGAAGCCAATTTATTGGTCTTTATGGTAGATGTCGCTACTGGAATTACCGATTTAGATGAAGAGGTAGCGTCTTTATTAAGACGCACTGATAAGCCTGTTTTTTTGGTGGTCAACAAAGTAGACAATCACCAAAGACTTTTAGAAGCCAATGAATTTTGGAGTTTAGGGTTTGAGGAAACTCATTTTCTATCTTCCCTCTCTGGAAGTGGTACGGGCGAATTATTGGACGCCCTTACCGAGCACATTTCTAGCGAAGAAGAACCAGAAGAAGAATTGCCCCGCTTTGCCATACTCGGACAACCCAATGTTGGTAAATCCAGTTTGGTGAATGCCCTTTTGGGGGAAGAGCGAAATATCGTAACCGACATTGCAGGAACTACCCGAGATTCAATTCACACCAAATATGCAAAGTTTGGAAAAGAATTTCTAATCATTGATACGGCCGGAATTCGCAAGAAATCACGCGTACATGAAAACCTCGAGTTTTACTCCGTCATGCGCGCCATCCGCGCCCTAGAAAATTCGGATATTTGTATCTTAATGGTCGATGCCCAAACGGGCGTAGAATCTCAAGACATGAGTATTTTCCGCTTGGCGCAAAGCAGAAATAAAGGCCTCGTAGTATTGGTCAACAAATGGGATTTGATAGATAAGGAAACCAACACGGCCAGAGATTATGAAAATAAACTCCGCGACAAATTGGCTCCATTCAATGACCTTCCCGTCGTCTTCGTTTCGGCAACAGAAAAACAAAGAATTTTCAAAGCCATAGAGGTTGCGCTAGAAGTTTTTGAAAACAGAACCCGAAAAATAAAAACCTCTGTCCTCAATGAGGTCATGCAAGCTGCTATGGAAAAAGTGCCGCCTCCAGCGCATCGCGGTAAATTTATCAGAATCAAATATGTTACACAACTACCGATTCACTACCCCGCATTTGCTTTTTTCTGTAATCACCCCAAGCACATCAAAGAGAGTTACAAAAATTATTTGGAGAATCAATTGCGAGAAAATTTCAATTTTACGGGAGTTCCAATTAGTATCTTCTTCCGTAATAAATAAGACCTAATGCCTTTTCTCCTCTGTTTATTTCAAAATTACTTTCTTTAATTCTTCTACACAGAAGAACCAACAGGAACAAACGAAATTCTGAAATCCACTGCTAACCAATATTCTTAACCCATTGATAAGGAGTCTTTTGGAATACTTTTAGCAGTAGCTAAGTGACGGAAAAAATAATTTTGAAAAACGACAAACCAATAACGAAGTCTCAGGAGGCTCTACCGAACTAATACTTCAAGCGATGGCACTACAGTAGAAGGAAGAGCAAATATAAATTTTTCAAAATCTCAAAAGGTAAATTCAAAATTATTTCGTCCAATTACAAAGTGAAAAAAGTTTGAGAATCAAAATAATATAATCCTTATGCCTTTTATCGAAACGCCTCTAGCGGGACTTATCATTTTCGAACCCAAAGTATGGGAAGATGACCGTGGCTATTTCTTTGAGTCCTATAATCAAAAAACCTTTGCTGAGAATGGTATAGATACGGAGTTTGTTCAAGACAATCAAGCACGATCTACCTACGGTGTATTGAGAGGACTTCACTACCAATTGGAACCACATGCACAGGCAAAACTCGTACGGGTAACAGAAGGAGAAGTCTTAGATGTCGTAGTCGATATCCGAGAAGGTTCTGCCACTTATGGACAATCCTTTAGTATTCGATTGAATACCAAGAATAAGCGCCAACTCTTTATTCCTAGAGGTTTTGCTCATGGCTATGTCGTCTTAAGTGAAACTGCAGAATTTCTCTATAAATGCGATCGGCTTTATAATAAAGCAAGTGAAGGCGCTTTACTTTTTAGCGATCCTCAATTAAATATTAATTGGGAAATTGATTTAGACAAAGCGATTCTTTCTCCTAAAGATAGAGATAGCCCACCTTTGGGTCAGCACCAAAAATTTTTCCCCGCAAAATAAATAACATTCACTGGCAAATCCTGTAGTCAAACACTGGATTTATCGAAGAATTATAAATACAAACAGATGAGTAAAATACTCGTTACCGGTTCTAATGGACAAGTAGGACAAGAAATTCAATTCTTAAGTTCTCGATTTCCACAATTGAGTTTTACCTACGTTGATTTAGCAGATTTAGACATTACAGATTCTGACGCAGTAGACGCAATTTTTGCAGCGGGTCAATTTGATTATTGTATCAATTGTGCGGCTTATACCGCTGTGGATAAAGCAGAAGCGGATCAAGCTTTGGCTACCGCAGTAAATGTAACTGGCGTAGAGTATTTGGCAAAGGCTTGTAAAAAGACTCATTGCCAACTGGTTCATTTATCTACCGACTATGTTTACCACAATACTTGTAATCGCCCTTTGGTTGAAACCGACGAAGTGAATCCGCAATCGGTTTATGCCTCCACCAAATTAGCGGGAGACCTAGCGGCTTTAAGCATCGCTCCTCAAAGTTTGGTGATTCGTACTTCTTGGGTCTATTCCTCATTTGGGCATAATTTTGTAAAAACCATGCAACGACTGGGCAAAGAAAGAGATGCGCTAGGCGTTGTATTTGACCAAATTGGTACGCCTACCTATGCCCGAGATCTGGCACATGGGATCTTACAAATCATCGACCAATGTGCGCAAAAGGATACGCCTATTGATGGAGGAATCTATCACTACAGTAATGAAGGAGTTTGTTCTTGGTATGATTTTGCCCTCGCTATTTTTGAATTGGAAAATATAGAATGTCAAGTATCGCCGATCGAAAGCATCGCCTACCCGACTCCTGCTAGCAGACCTCCTTTTAGTGTATTAAATAAACAAAAGATAAAAAACACTTTTAATCTTAGCATCCCACATTGGCGAGAGGGCTTAAAAAACTGTTTGGAAGCCATTCGTTAATATTTAATCTCCTTAAATTTCTTACCTTTTTTGATTGACTAGGAGATTGCCCTCAGAACACGCTCTATTATTTGGTCACTTTCCGTCACTTCTTTGCATTGGTCCTAGGAAAAGTAAACTAATTAACGGAAATCTTCGTTAAAGCAGTAACTGTAATTCCGACACATAGCCTCCAAAAGGCTAATATTTTTTATTTTGCAACAAAAGTGTGTCTATGACCCAAAAAAAATACATTCATTTAATTACCATAACCAGTTTTCTTTTCCTTTTCCTAATGGATCTTCCAACTGCTATGGCCACTCATAACCGAGCAGGAGAAATCACTTATGTCCAGACAGATGCCCTTGCCATCGACGCGACCGTCACCATTTATACCAAAGCCAGTAGTATTTCCGCAGATAGAGATACCATCGAAATTTGCTGGGGAGATGGTACCTGTTCTTCCTTGGTAAGAGTGAATGGACCTATTAATGCTTCAACTTCTGTTCCTAGCGGAGAAACGCTACCCAATGACATTAAGAAAAATGAATACAAAGGTAGTCACGTCTACCCCGGACTTGGACATTATCAACTGACTTCAGAAGACCCTAATCGAAATGGAGGAATTTGTAATGTCAATTTTCCTTTTTCGCTAGACATGCCTTTCTTCATTCGATCTACCGTCACTTTCTTTGATCCTATTTTTCAAGCCTTCAATAGTTCCCCCGTTCTAACTCAGCCGCCAATTGACATTGCCTGTGTTGGGCAACCTTTTTTCCACAACCCTGGTGCCTTTGACCCAGATGGAGACAGTTTGGCTTTTGTCCTAGCAGTTCCTCTACAAACTGCCGATCAGGAGGTAGAAGATTATGAATTGCCACCGGAGCCTCCCAACACCATTACCATCAACCCCGTAACGGGTAACCTTGTCTGGGCCTCGCCACATGTCCCTTGTACTTCTGGGGAATATAATGTAGCCTTTTGGATCATTGAATACCGTAATGGAGTACCGATCGATACGATGCTTCGAGACATGCAAATCCGAGTCGTTGAATGTAATAATTTACCTCCCCGGATAGAAGCTCCGAGAGAAATTTGTGTCATTGCTGGTGAACTTGTCGAGTTTGATGTAACAGCTACCGCTCCAATCGTAGAACCCGACCAATTGGTCAATCTTACTGCTTTAGGTGGGCCCTTCGAATTGGGAGCTACTTTCGATACCATTGATACTTATATGCCTCAGCCCTTGACCAGTACCTTTCGCTGGCAAACCCGATGTGAAGATATTTCAAATGAATATTATCAAGTAATTTTTAGGTCAGCAGATAATTTCCCCATCACAATTTCGGTAGAAGGCGGAACAGAAACGGTCTTCTTATCCACCTTATTTGTGGTTCGTATAAAAGTCGTAGGACCACCTCCAGAAGATCTCTTTGCAGAAGCAATGCAGCAAAATATCAATTTGAGTTGGCAAAAACCTTATGATTGTGAATTTGCGGAGAACAATTTTTTTAAAGGCTTTACTGTTTGGCGAAAAATCAACAGCAATACTTTTCCTATTGACACTTGTACGCCTGGGCTCGAAGGTAAAGGCTATACCAAAATCACTCCTGCCCCTATCAATGATGCTGCAGGAAATCGCTATGTTTATACCGATGCCAACCTCGAAAGAGGGAGAACTTATTGCTATCGAATTTTAGCAGAATTTGCGGATACGACCCTTGGTGGTTTTTCTTATAATCAAGTGGAAAGTTTGCCTTCCGATGAATTCTGTTTGCAATTGAGTAGAGATGTTCCTCTCGTTGTTCAGGATAGTGTGATGGTCACGGATGTGAGCAATGGAGAAATAAAAGTAAAATGGATCAAACCAGATCCAAATGATTTAGACACTTTACAAAACCTTGGTCCTTATGTCTATGAGTTGCAACGTGCTGTTGGTTTTAATCCAGCGGATAGTGACTTCATCAATGTTCCGGGAGGTACTTTTAGTAGTCCTACCTTTGCAGAAGCCAATGACACCGTTTTCTTTGATACAGGCTTAAATACCCAAGACAATCCCTACACCTATCGATTGGCCTTTTATGTCAATAATGAATCTACTGCCTTGGGATTTGCCACACCTGCTTCCTCCGTTTTCGCCGCTGTTGCTTCTACTGATGAAACCAATATTTTATCTTGGCAAGAAAAAGTACCTTGGTCTAATTATAGTTATACTATCTTTCGCTGGAAGCAAACTTTTTGGGATTCCATCGGCGTGAGTGTCGAACCAGAATTTACAGAAACAGGATTACTCAATGGCGTAGAATATTGCTACCGAATAGAAAGCACTGGTACCTATGGCATCGCTGAAATAGAAGATCCTTTATTCAATATGTCGCAGGAAATCTGTGGAACACCAATAGATACTATTCCTCCTTGCCCTCCAGTATTGACGGTAGATAATCTTTGCAAAGATTCAGAACCTGGACAAGTTTGCGAAGTAGAAGATTTAAAAAATGAATTATCCTGGACCAATCCTATCGTTGAATGTGAGGACACGGATGATGTGGTCGCTTATCGTATTTACTATAAGCCTACCGTTGAGACACCAGAGTTCACCCTACTTGGAGTAATTGGAAATTCACTAACCCTAGATACTTTTCACTATCCAGAAGTAGGATTAGCGGGTTGCTACGCTGTCACGGCCATTGATACTTTTTTCAATGAAAGTGCCTTCAGTAATATTGAATGTGTGGACAATTGTCCATTCTATGAACTCCCCAATGCTTTTACTCCAAATGGTGATGGAGACAATGAATTATTTATCCCTTATCCTTATTGTTTCATCAGCAGCATCGATATGAAAATTTTCAATCGCTGGGGACAATTGGTCTTTGAAACGACCGATCCCAATATCAACTGGGATGGCACTAATCAAAACGGACAAGATCTTGCGGAAGGCCCTTATTATTATACCTGTCAGGTTTTCGAAGAGCGGGTCTCGGGCACCAATACTGGAGCAAATTTGAGTGGATATATTGAGTTGGTGCGGGGGAATAATTGAGGAAATTATTTTATTTTAGTATAGGGATCGGTCTTCTTTGGTATTATCCAAAGAAGACCGATTTTAGTTTTGGGATTTGGGAATCAAAAGAAAAATGAACGTTACCTGTTTTTTTATTATTCGGGGCAAAATCAAAACCAAAAACCATAGTCCTTGTTTAAATGCCTATTGTAGCTCAACAATTATCATTTTTTAAAGTCTTTTCCTATTTTAGTCCCAATACTAAGACCTATCTCTTATTTTTATAATCCATTTCAATTTCGCCAAAACAACAAGCATGTTTACTGGAATCATAGAAAGCCTCGGCCACATCGAGCAAATAGAACAAGAAG
>CAYQRA010000350.1:0-7239 GCA_964419315.1 uncultured Saprospiraceae bacterium
CTACTAAGACCTTCGGCATTGTATTTGATTAAAGATTATTAACCTATTATTAACAAGAAGGAAAAAGTGTAAACCCAATTCAATAGTTGCTTTTCCTACTTTCAATCAACAAATCCCATTTATGAAAAAGTTGTTATTCGCCCTTTTGATCTTTGCCATCCATCTTCCCTTGATGGCTAGCCAGATGGAATCTGTCGCAGATCTTAAAAAGAAAGTGGCCACCTTAAACGGGGAAGCCAAAGTAAATACATTAAATCAGATATCCTCCCAGTTGCTTATGGAAGAGCAAACGGTAGAAGCCCAAAAAGTTGTGAAGGAAGCCATGGCTTTAGCGGAACAAACGGGTTATCGTATGGGGGTTGCTGATGCACATGATAATATGGGGCAAGTCTTTCAAGCCAAGTATGATTATACGAATGCGATGAAAAGTTTTGTGGCTGGATTGAAAATTCGCAATAGTAGCAATAATCAAAAAGGCATTGCGACTTCCAAAAACAATATTGGAAAGGTTTTCTTCTTACAAGAAAATATCACCAGTGCGATAGAAAATTTAAGTACCGCACTTGAGATCCGTAATGAGATTAAAGATTCCAGAGGTGCTGCAGAAACACATAAGAATTTAGCAGATGTTTATTTGTTGAAAAAACTTTATGGCAAATCTAAAGAGCACTACAGAAATTCTATGGATCTTCAAATCCAGATGGATAACCTTGGAGGTGCAGCAAGTATTGCTAGTTTGTTGGGAAATATTTCTAGTGACCTTGGAGACAATGAGAGTGCATTGGCTTATTATCACATGTCCTTAGATTTGAACAACTCGACGGAAGATCTTCCAAGAATTGCAGAAGACTATAATAATATCGCAATGGCTTATGTGGCGCAGGAAAGTTATGAAGAGGCGCTAGATGCCAACGAAATGGCTTTTCGAATTCGCAAGGGCTTGAATAACCAAATTGCTTTGGCAGAGACCCACAAAAATTTTGGGGTCATCTATTCTAATTTGGGAGATAAAAAAGAAGCGACCAATTATTTGGAACGTGGAGAAAGAATATTGAAAGAGGTAGGCATGGAGCCCGGAACGCAAGATATTTTCTTGGGGATCTCAAAAGCCTATGAAGGAATGCAAAATTTCCCAAAAGCTTATGAAACTCATGTGGCTTATGCTACTAGCCGAGATGGCTTGTTCAATAAAGAGAAAAGTACCGCTTTGATGGAATTGACCACCAAGTATGAATCTGAGTTTGCTGCTGAAAAGCAAGAACAAAGAATCTCTGTTTTGGAGAAAGAGCAAAGCTATAGCCAGAAGATGAAAGCCTTTCTATTGGCTTTACTCGGATTGGGTGCAGTCTTGTGCTTGGTCTTGTTCTCTAGCTACAAACGTAAGAAAAGAGATAATGAGTTATTGACCAATAAAAATGAAGAAATCAATCGTCAGAAAACAGAGATTGACGAAAAGAATAATCAATTGGAAGAAACCAATGCCCGTTTAGATAATCTGAATACCAAACTGGTTACCGAGATGGCAGAGAGAGAAAGCATCGAGCAATCTTCTTTCGCTCGTGATCGCTTCTTAGCTACGATGAGTCACGAAATGAGAACCCCAATGAATATCATTATTGGACTAACTCATTTACTATTGGATGAGAATCCACGACAAGATCAAGTGGAACATCTGCGTACACTACAGTTTTCTGCCAATAATTTGATTGTCTTTATCAATGATGTATTGGACTTCTCGAAGATCGAAGCTGGAAAAATCAATTTGGAAAGCCGAGTATTTGATCCAATCAAAACCTTTAACGAAACCAAAGACCGTTATAAATTACCAGCGTCTGAAAAAGGCTTGGAATTGAATTATGAATACGATACAAAATTGCCTGCCCGTTTGATGGGAGATCCAACCCGACTCAATCAGATTTTGACTAATTTGGTCAGTAACTCGATCAATTTTACGGATAGTGGGAAAGTGGATGTCAAAGTTTCTCTACATGAGATGACTCCAAAAGATGCCACTATCTTAATGACCGTTACCGACACCGGAAATGGTATCGCAAAAGATAAAATGGAGGACATGTTTAAGAAGTTTACCAAAACTTCTGCGGACATTTTCGAGGGCTATGCTTCCACAGGATTAGGTTTGGCCATTACCAAGCGTTTGGTGGATTTACAAAATGGTAAAATCGAAGTGGAAAGTGAATTGGGTAAAGGAACCAAATTTACGGTTTACTTACCTTATAAGATTGCAACCGACGAGCAGGTAGAGCAGGCGAGAGCGAAAGCGGAAGAGCCGAATAATTATGAAGAATTGAAAGGCAACAAGATACTAGTCGTCGAAGATAACCGTATCAATCAATTGGTGGTTGCCAAAATGCTCCGCAAATTGGGAATGGAAGTCATTACTGCGGATAATGGTGCGGAAGCACTAGAAGCTTTTAATAGTAGCTATTTTGACTTGGTCTTAATGGATATTCAAATGCCGGTAATGGATGGTTATAGAGCGACGGCCGAGATTCGTAAATCGACGGATCCAAGAAAACGCGATGTGCCGATTATTGCATTGACTGCTTCTGCTTTCTTAACAGAAAAAGAAAAAGCTAAGCTTTTTGGAATGAACGATCACGTTGGAAAACCGTTTGGACCAGATGATTTATTGGAGAAGATCCATGCATCTCTGGAGCTTTACAAAGTATAAATGGAAGCAAAGATTGTTTGATAAACTAAGGTTTTAAAAACAACTTCTAATAGAGAATAATAGGTAAACAAATGTCCTTTTGCGAAAGCGAAAGGGCATTTTTTACTTGGCCCTAGATAACGCAAAAAATGTTATAGCAAACGGACTTCCATACGGATACTTTGGTGGTCAGAAAAGTCAAAACCTTGATCCAGTCCCTTGATATTTAGTGCTTTTACATTGGGAGAGATAAGAAAAAAATCGATCAGAGTGGTAAAGGTTTTTCCAGCTTCATAAATGACTGCGCTATTGCGAATAGTGGGTACCGAAGGATCATAAACCCAAGTCCAATCTGTGGGAAGAAAGTTGGCGTCAATGTTTGGATTAGCGCTGTATTTTGGAGTACCGGGATGGAAAGTGTCGAAAGCAAATCCGGGAGGACATTGATTCCAATCTCCACCAACGACCACATAATTTCCAGATTGGTATTCTTTCAAGATCAAATCTTTCAAATAATTCATTTGTACTTTTTTGATGCTTCCATCTTTATCATAAGCCGAGTTGTGGAGGTGTACTAAAACCAAATCTTTGCCCCAGTCGGTCGGATAACGGTGCAAGGCCAAACAACGATCGAGTAAGAAAAGGCTATTAGGCCAACTAAACCTGCCCGGCAATTGATGTCTTTCTGCTTGACTCGGCAAGAAGCGCGAAAAAGTGCTGAGTCCACTATTGGCTTCGCCATAGATATTCCAAGGTTCAAGGATCGGCGTTGGAATCCGATTGACATCAAAATTGACAGCGGAAGTCCTCGCGTATTTTTCCAAATCCGATTGTAGCATTGCTTCCTGATTGGAGTGATAAGACCTACAAGAGTTAAAATCAACTTCTTGGAAAAGCATAAAGTCGCTTTTGATTTTTTGCATGCTAGCTCTTACTCCAGCAATATTTTTCTCCACTAGTTTTTTAGGACTGCGGACCATCTTTCCACCCGAGGTAAAGAAGCCACCACCATTATAGAAAAAATCAGATTCCTTACCGAGTCCAGCATACCCAATATTCCAACTTGAAAAGCTCAGGGTACTATCTTGTATACGGATTTGTGCCTGATTATTTTCAATGGCTAATTCACTAATTCCTTCTGGAACAAAATCGGTGTAGGTGGCATGTAATAAGACTGCACAGACATAGCAAAGAAAGAAGAAAAAGAAGTAGCCCAGAATTTTGAATGGGAGGAAAGTGGACTTGCGCGTTTTAGGAGAATTGGCCATTAGGTAGAATTTGGTTTTGGTTTGGTCTATAGGACGAAATTAATGTTGGATTTGGGGCAGAGGAATAATGTCCAGACGAGAAAGTAAGGAGAATAGTTGTCTATTGAAAGAAAATTGGTAAATATAAACGCTTGAGCGAGGGCTGTTAGATTTTTAGAAGGTCCTGCATTCCAAAGCAACCTTGCTTGCCAAGAATCCATTCTGCTGCTAACAAAGCACCACTAGCAAAGCCCAAACGCGAGTGAGCGACATGCTCAATAGCGATCCGATCAATAGCAGATTCATACTGGATGGTATGAGTACCGGGGACCTTATCGATTCGTTTAGAAATGATACTCAATTCGTTTTGCTCCGCTGCGGCCTGATTGACCCAAGTGTTTTTATGGTCCACGGTATCTAAGATTTGATTGGCCAAAGTAATCGCGGTACCGCTTGGGGCATCGAGTTTCTGGGTGTGGTGAATCTCTTCCATCTGGATGTTATAATTGGGATAGACTTTCATCAAGTCTGCCAATTTCTGATTGATGGCAAAAAAGATATTGACGCCGATGCTATAATTAGAGGCATAGAAAAAAGCACCTTTGGATGTGCTGCAGAGCGTCTGAACTTCTTGCATTTTATCTAACCAGCCCGTCGTACCACTTACTACTGGAACGCCATTTTTGATACAAGTACAAATATTATCAAATGCAGCTTCTGGATTACTAAATTCAATGGCAACGTCCGCTTGTCGAAGTAGGTCTTGATTCATCTCTTTGGGATGATTGACGCGAAGTATAATTTGATGATCTTTTTCTTTGGCGAGTCCTTCAATGGTTTTACCCATTTTGCCATATCCCAAAAGTGCGATTTTCATAAAATTGGAAATGTTTGAAGTGTAATAGAGTAAACTCTAATGTAAGTTTATTTTAGGAACCTCCGATATCAATTTAGCTTTTTCCTCGTGATCCCCCTCCATCGGATTGTCAGAGAACCAATTGTATTTCCACCAAATGTAAAAAAGTCTTCTGATTATTAGGATTCAGAAGACTTTTTTATTGAAGTTGTTTAAAAACTCCTTACTTGGTTGCAAAAGGGTCTTTTTGTCCACTTCTGCGTTGTAAAAATCTAACGTAGCGCGGCTACGCTTCGATTTTGACGCCTTGAACTGAACTAAAATCCCTCATTTTCACTTCAAGCAGCAATTTTTGAACAACTTCATTGAGAAAAAAATAACACCAGCTACTTAGCTCACTGCTTCTTTGACTTTAACGATGGTTTTTAATTTTTCGAGTACAAAATCAATTTCCTCTTTGGTATTATAATGAGAAAAAGAAAATCGAATGGTCTTCCTAGCTGGATCAGCTTTGATCGCACTAAGCACATGGGAGCCTGCTTCTGCTCCAGAAGTACAAGCACTACCGCCAGAAGCACTGATGCCCAGAATATCCAAATTCAACAATAGCAATTCTGATTTTGGAGAAGGTGGAAAGGAAACACTTAAGACTGTATATAAAAATTGGCCATCATAATCGCCATTGAATTGAATGTCTTCAAAGTTTTCTTTTAATTCTTGGATAAAATAAGACCGCAAGTTCGAGATATATTCGTTGCGTTCTTCCATATTGTCATTGGCCAATTCGAAGGCTTTCGCCAAGCCCACTATGCCGGAGATGTTTTCTGTTCCTCCACGCATATTGCGTTCTTGGGAACCACCGTCGATAAAAGGTTTAAGTTTGGAGTCTCCATTGATATAAATAAAACCACAACCTTTGGCGCCATGAAATTTGTGGGCAGAACCTGATAAAAAATGAATCTTGGTTTTAGCTAGGTCGATAGGGAAGTGTCCAGCCGTTTGTACCGTATCAGAATGAAAGTAAGCATCATGAGTTTCGCAAAGTTCGGCGATGCGATCCAAAGAAACCATGGTGCCGATTTCATTATTGGCGTGCATCAAAGAAACCAAAGTCTTTTGACTTTTATCCGCGAGTACTTTTTCTAGCTCCTCCATACTAATTCGACCCTTCGAATCTACCTCCAGATGGACGATTTCTATTCCTTGCGATTCAATCGTATCGAGGGTATGTAGTACGCAGTGGTGTTCGGTAGTGGAACTGATGATTCTGGTGACCCCTAGGTCACGCACGGCGCATTTGATTGCCATATTGTTAGATTCCGTACCTCCAGAGGTGAAAAAGATTTCTCCAATGGAAGCGTTGAGGTATCCAGCAATTGATTTTCGGGCATTTTCAATGGCTGCTCTTGCTTTACGTCCATCAGAATGAATAGAAGACGGATTGCCATAGAGGTTTCTCAGACAGCTATTCATTTCTTTTAAAACTTCCTCCGTAATTGGGGTTGTTGCTGCATTGTCTAGGTATACACGCATAATCTGGCTAGTGTTTAGGTTCTCTCATGAAATAAGCAGAGGGAATTTATGGTCTTCCCTTTACAAAATTAGGGCTTCTTCAATACGAAAAGCAATGGTTTGTTAAATAAAGTTGCCAATTGCAAGCCAATAGCTAAAGCAATTTATGCAAAGCATAAGAGGCATTGATGTGATTAACCGTAAATTAAAGGGAACTTTCTTACTGTAAAATTACAATAAAAGCTGGAAATAAACTAGGTAATTTGCGGGAAATAAATGGATGACTTTACTTCAATACGCAATGAGGTATTTCCAGCTTTTTTAGTAGAATAATTCTTTTAAGCCTTGGTTTTGAGCAATTCGTTGATATCTGCTTGTATTTTAGAAGCTAAATTATTGGCAATTACTTCGGAAGTACTTTCCGAATAGACTCTGATAATAGGCTCTGTATTTGATTTTCTCAAATGAATCCAATCAGATTCGAACTCTATTTTTAAACCATCGATGGTATTGAGTTGCTCTCCTTTGTATTTTTCTTTTAAGGCTGCAAAAAGCCGATCAAGGTCGATTTCTGGTGTAAGTTGAATTTTATTTTTGGAGATGGTATAATTCGGATATTGTCTTCTCAAGAAAGAAAGAGAATTCTTGAAATTGACCAAATAAGACAGTAAAAGCACGATTCCTACTAAGGCATCTCGGCCATAATGCAATTCTGGATAAATAATCCCTCCATTTCCTTCTCCACCGATAACTGCATTGACTTCTTTCATTTTGGTGACGACATTAACTTCTCCTACTGCGGAGGCAAAATATTCGCCGCCATGCTTGTGGGTAACATCTTTGAGCGCACGTGTAGAGGAGAGGTTAGAAACAGTAGCTCCTACTTTATGTTGTAATATATAGTCTGATACCGCTACCAAGGTATATTCTTCTCCAAACATTTCTCCATCTTC
>CAYQRA010000351.1:0-7229 GCA_964419315.1 uncultured Saprospiraceae bacterium
TGACCGAATGCCCCCGAAGGATGAGCGAATGATCCCGAAGGGTCAAGTGCGACAGCGCTTGAAATGAGCGAACCGCAAAAGCGGACGGGAGGCCTTAAAACAATGTATTAAACAAAGAAACCTGCCTCTGCCGGCAGGCAAGCCGCGAGATCGACGCAAGAGATCCATGAGCGTAGCGAACTAAAGCGGACAAGAAGCCTTAAAACAGCCCTCCCAAAAAGATCTTAAAGCAATGCCGCACCAAAAACGCCAGCACTATCCCCTAGACTTGGTCGTAGAAATTTGGTCTCTAAGCGATCATTGAATATATGCTTTTCTACTTCCCAAATCCCCTCGGAATACAATAAGTCAATATTCCCCAAACCGCCTCCCAATATAATAACATCTGGATCGAGGATATTAATCACATTGGCCATTCCTTTTCCAAAGAATTCTAATAATCGCTTGATTGTTTTTTCTGCGACCTCATCCTCTCCTTGCTTATATCGTTCGATGATTTCTGATAAGCCTAATTGGACGCCCATTAAGTTTTCATAATATTTTTCTAATGCCGGTCCTGAAATAATGGTTTCCACACAACCTCTTTTCCCACAATAACAAGTTCCTCCTGATTTATCCAAAAAATTATGTCCCCATTCCCCGGCAATTCCTTGCCGACCATTGAGAATTTTACCATTGACCACCAAACCACCGCCGACACCAGTACCCATGATTGCCCCAAATATCACTTCTGCATCTGGTGCTTCTTCCTGTACAACTCCCATGTGAGATTCTGCCATGACAAAACAATTGGCATCATTCGCTAGAAAAACAGGCAAACCCAAAGCAATTTCCAGATCTCGCTTAAATGCGCGGCCATTCAATACCGTGGTGTTACTATTTTTCATCAGCTGGGTCGAAGGTTCCAAAGCGCCCGGCGTTCCAATTCCTAAACGTCCCGGCTTAATTCCTGTTTCTGATGTTAAAACTTCCAATACCCTAGCAATCTGATCTATGATATGGTCATAGCCTTTATGTGCCTCTGTAGGTATTCGCAACCTTTTAAATACATTGGTCGTTTCTCGATCTTCGAGAATAACGCCTTCGATCTTAGTGCCGCCTAAATCAATGCCCCAGAGAGGTCCCATATTTATCAGTTTTTGGTGGTGGTATAAATCTTTATATAATTCCCTTTTGGAACCATCCTTCTCTTAGTACTGTTTGAAAAATGGAGTCCTTAGGTATTTAAATTAAATAAAAAACGTCGGACTTATTTTTTCAACTTTCGTTAAATCTTGTTTTATTAACAGATTTAATGTAGATTTAGGACATTGACGGAGTCATATGAGTTTATTTCCCCGTCACTTTTTGTTCCAAAAAAATTAATAATGAATAGGAATTCCGTAAAGATATTTATTAGCATTATTATTCAAAGATTGAACCACAATCTGTGATGCGCTAATTATTTTGGAATAAACAAAAAAGCTCTGACAGATTTTAGAATTTGTCAGAGCTTTTTTGTTGGAGTAATGAGTATCTTTGCCACCAATTCAAGAGAATATATTTAAATATCAACTATGTACAAGGAGTTTAAAAACCTCAATTTACCAGAAATAGATCAGACGATTTTAAAATTCTGGCAAGAAAAAGAGATCTTCCGCAAAAGTATGGATCAACGCGATCCTGACAATAGCTATGTTTTTTATGAAGGTCCTCCTTCCGCTAACGGCAAACCTGGGATACACCACGTAATGGCGCGTTCTGTCAAAGATATTTTTTGCCGATTTCATACCATGAAAGGCCAACGGGTAGACCGGAAAGCGGGTTGGGATACACATGGCTTGCCAATTGAATTGAGTGTCGAAAAAGAATTGGGCATTACCAAGGAAGATATTGGTACCAAAATCACCGTCCACGAATACAATGAAAAGTGTCGCGAAACAGTGATGCGCTACAAAGATATGTGGGATGATTTGACTCAAAAAATGGGCTACTGGGTCGATCTTGAAAATCCTTATGTCACCTTCGAAAATGAATACATCGAATCGGTTTGGTGGTTACTCAAGCAACTTTACGACAAAGACTTGTTATATAAAGGGTACACGGTACAGCCTTATTCTCCTGCAGCAGGAACCGGATTGAGTACGCATGAGCTAAATATGCCTGGCGCTTATCAAGAAATCAAAGATACTACAGCCGTGGCTATGTTTGAGGTGAGCCGCAATGAACAATCTGAGTTTTTGTACGACGATGAAAAAGAGGATGTCCGAATCCTTGCTTGGACGACCACTCCTTGGACACTTCCTTCTAATACCGCCTTGACGGTTGGTAAAAAAATCAAGTACGTTAAAATAAAAACCAATAACCCTTATACTGACGCTCCGGTGAGTGTCATCTTGGCTGCTGACTTAGTGAGCAAGTGGTTTGGTGGTAAAAAACAACCGGCCATCTTAGCACAAAGCGAAGTCATCTTAGGGGCGCAATTGGTGGATCTTCGCTACGAACAATTACTGGCTTTTGGAAACCCAATCGAACCCGTCAATGGCGCAACGGATGCCTTCCGAGTAATTGCTTCTAATTTTGTTACGACTGAAGATGGTACTGGTGTGGTACATACCGCTCCTTCTTTTGGTGCTGATGATAGACGTGCTGCTGGGGCAGCTGGAATCGGTGCTTTGACTTTGGTCAATAAGCAAGGAAAGTTTATTGAAACCGCAGGAGAGTTTTCCAATCGCTATGTAAAAAATTATAAAGATGATCCAGATTATATTTCTGTAGACATCGATATCTCGGTGCGATTGAAGTTAGATGGGAAAGCTTTTAATGTTGCTAAATACGAACACAATTATCCGCATTGTTGGAGAACGCAAAAGCCAATCCTTTACTATCCACTAGACAGTTGGTTTGTGAAAGCTGCTTCGATGAAAGAGCGGATGTTTGAACTCAACAAAACCATCAACTGGAAACCGGCAAGTACCGGAGAAGGTCGCTTTGGAAAGTGGTTAGAAAATCTACAGGATTGGAATCTTTCTCGTTCGCGCTATTGGGGCATCCCTTTACCGATCTGGCGCAATGAGGATGGTAGTCAACAAAAATGTATCGGCTCCATTGCCGACTTGCAAAAAGAGATTGATTTGGCCAACGAAAAACTAGGCTTATCACAAAACGTTCCAGAGGATTTGCATAGACCTTTTATCGACGACATCGTTTTGGTTGGAGACAATGGAGAAGCTTTAAAACGCGAACTCGACTTGATCGATGTTTGGTTTGATAGTGGTTCTATGCCTTATGCGCAATGGCATTATCCTTTTGAGAATAAAGAAAAATTTGAACGAAATTATCCGGCTGATTTTATTGCGGAAGGGGTCGATCAAACCCGTGGATGGTTTTATACTTTACACGCTATTGGTACGATGGTTTTTGATAGTGTTGCTTTTAAGAATGTGGTATCCAATGGTTTGGTACAAGCGGCAGATGGTCGGAAAATGTCGAAGAGTTTGGGCAATGCTGTAGAACCTTTCGAGACTTTAGCGAAATATGGTGCTGACGCTACCCGTTGGTATATGATCTCCAATGCACCACCTTGGGACAATCTGAAATTTAGTGTAGATGGAATTGAAGAAGTTCGTCGTAAATTTTTCGGCACCTTATACAATACCTATTCTTTCTTTTCGCTTTATGCCAATATTGATGGCTTTGTACAAAAGGAAGCACAGATTCCTATGGCGGAACGGCAAGAGATTGATCGCTGGATCATTTCCTTACTTCATACTTTAGTCAAAGAAGTTGAAGTTGATTATGCGGCTTATGAAGCTACGAGTGCGACTCGTAAAATTCAGGAATTTGTAGATCAGCATTTGAGCAATTGGTATGTGCGATTGTGTAGAAGACGTTTTTGGAAAGGAGAGTATTCTACCGATAAAATCGCGGCTTATCAAACGCTTTATCAATGCTTGAATACCTTGACTAAATTGATGGCTCCAGTCGCTCCTTTCTTTTCGGATTGGTTATATGGAAACCTTAATGATGCGACGAAGTATGAAGATTCAGAATCTGTTCACCTCGCTTTATTTCCGGCGGTAGAAGAATCTGCAATTGACAAGGCATTGGAACAAAGAATGGATTATGCGCAACGCATTTCGTCTTTGGTTTTGTCTTTAAGAAAAAAAGAAAACATTCGGGTACGACAACCTTTGCAAAAAATACTTTTGCCTGTTTTGGATAATGATTTCCAAAAACAAGTAGAAGCGATCAAAGATTTGATCTTGGCGGAAGTCAATATCAAAGAAATTGAATACATTACGGATACTGCTGGTTTGGTCAAAAAGAAAGCCAAAGCCAATTTTAAAACACTCGGTCGAAAGCTGGGTAAAAACATGAAAGCGGCAGCGGCGGTGATCCAAGAATTTAGTAATGAAGATATTGCCAATATCGAAAAAACCAATCACTATGCTTTGGATATTGATGGAACCACTTTTGATTTGGTTTTAGAAGATTTGATTATTTCTTCGGAAGATATTCCGGGTTGGCAAGTGGCTTCTGATGCCAATTTAACGGTGGCGATGGATGTTACCTTGACCGATCAATTATTAGCGGAAGGTACTGCTAGAGAATTGGTCAATCGCATCCAGAACATTCGAAAGAGTAAAGACTTTAATGTAACAGATAAGATTGTTGTGATCTTAGAAAAGCACGCAGCGATTGTTCCTGCGGTGGAAAATTTTGGCGACTATATTTGTAATGAGACTTTAGCGCTAGAATTGAAAATGGCGGAACAGGTGGATGGAGAAAAAGTGGATTTATTGGACGAAGTTGCATTGGGAATCGAAGTTCGTTTGGCTTAAAAATAATGACTTTTCAATCTGGGGGGCAACTTTGAACTGAGTGTGATCAAATAGGCTAGTGACAAGAGCGGTAAAATGAATATTGAATATCCAGTCATTGAATATTCAATTTGACTCAACAATCGTAAATGTATTTCTTAAGTTGGTGACATTCACCTTTGAGTTGCACCCCAGATACTTAACTGTTTTTAAAAATAGTAATCTAAAATGACTAAGCAGCATCCGTTTTTTCTCTCCTTAAAACAGCGTTTTCAAATATGAAAGAAATAATTGTTCCAGCCAGTAAAAGTATTTATCAAACACTATTAATCATTTGTCCAATTGCCTTATTCTTTGCGGTTCGAAGTTTTTATAATAACTACTATACGAGCCATCCTTCTTGGTGGCTTTTACTTTTATTGGGGGCGCTTATTATTCTATGTACTTATTTTTTTCTAAACAGTTTACAAAAAGTCAGATCCAATAATATTGCTTTGCGCATCAATAAAACAGGTATAGAAGATAATATCAGTATGGCTAAACCGGGGAAAATTCTTTGGAGTAATATCAAAGGCAGCGAGATCGTCAAATATACGGGCAGCGATCATCTCTTGATTTACCTAAAAGACCCTAAACCAATTTTGGCGCCACTCAATTTTTTCCAAAACAAAATGGCTTTACAGATGATCGAAGATGTAGGAACACCAATAGCCATCAATCCTAAGTTAGTTCAATACGATGTCAAAAAGCTGGTGGAAGTAATTAACCGAAAAGCAAAAAAGCGATAATTTTTTAGCCTTTAGATACCTACTTTCCGCTGAATAGCCTTTTGCTCAAATCTTAAATAAATCTAAATCCCTTGCTTAGAGTCAACATATCTCAGCGAAATTTCGTTATTTTGGACGTATACCTAACTATCCATCATTTCAAACCAGATATCATGTTTAAAAAATCACTTTTATTAACTGCCTTATTCGCCTTTTTCTCGCTAAGCATCAGTTTTGCTCAAACGCCAATTGGAGTATGGAAAACAATTGATGACGATACCGGAGAAGCCAAATCTCACATAGAAATATACGAGCAAGAGGGAAAATTATATGGTAAAATCGTAAAATTACTACTTTCTCCAGCCGATAAAACTTGCGATGCTTGTAAAGGAGATAAAAAAGGTAAGCCACTTATGGGAATGCTTTTATTAGAAGATTTGGAAGCTTCTGGCGATTATTGGAAAAATGGCAACATCATGGATCCTGAAAGTGGCAAAGACTATGGATGTAGTATCTGGTTTGATGATAAGGCCAATACTGATGAACTTCGAGTGCGAGGAAAGCATTGGTCTGGCTTCTACAGAACGCAAACTTGGTTTCGTGTAAATTAATATTTTCCTGATGCGTCTTTCTTTATCCTATAGAATAGGCGACTTTTGAGCTTGGAATCCATTGAAAATACGATTTTCTTTGGGCTCCTTACAAAAAAAAATTAGCCCATGCAATATTTGCATGGGCTAATTAGTTTTATACATGAACTTTTGAAAACTTATTCACTAAACTCTAAAATTCTTTATGAAGCAAAAATTTACACCAAACGATTTAATCAGGTTCATTTACAAAGAGACTTCCACTGCTGAAACACTGGGCATCAAAGAAGCGCTTACAGAAGACATTAACTTATCTGAGGAGTATAAAGCTCTTATGGGTAGCTATACACAACTTCCAAAAGCAAAATTCAATCCTTCAAAGAATGCGATCCAGAATATTCTCCGATACAGCGAGAATACCGCAGTGCAGACTCAATTCTAACTAAGGAATTACCTGTATAAAGAAATTTTCCTTGTTACTTGCCCTTTTTGGTTTTTTTCCAAAAAGGGCATTTTTTTGTTTTATAACCTTTCTCCTCAGTTCTTTTTAAAAAATCTTTCCTTTTTTGTTTTTCTTCATTATTCTTAAAACAAGGTTTCCATTATCCTTAAAACAATGGTATCTTCGGAGCCTGAAACCTTTGTATTATATAGCTTAAGTCCGCCTACGTTTAAATTCAACTTTTTGTTTCTTTTAAATTTATTTATAAAAAAAATGTTCAAAAAGTTGGTAATTAACAACAAATAGTTTATTTTTGCTATCGATCAAACATTTTTGTTTTACTTTTAAATTAATCTATAATGTCTAAAGATAAAGACGCTAAACAGAAGGCTTTACAATTAACCGTCGATCGCCTTGAAAAAACATATGGCAAAGGTATTGTCATGAAATTAGGGGATAAGCAAGTTGTTGAAGCTGAAACCATCCCTTCAGGTTCTTTGAGCCTTGACCTCGCTCTCGGAATTGATGGATTTCCTAAAGGACGTGTTGTTGAAATTTACGGTCCTGAATCTTCTGGAAAAACCACTTTGGCAATTCATGCGATTGCAGAATGTCAGAAAAAAGGAGG
>CAYQRA010000352.1:0-7214 GCA_964419315.1 uncultured Saprospiraceae bacterium
TCGGTAAGTGGAGTCAATGCGAATTCTGTCGTTCCTGCCACTCAATTTGATGGAATTACTGGAGGACTGACCCTGCGTATCGGATGGTTTGGAAGACACCATCGTCGCTTTAAAGAAGAATAATTTTCGCTGGCATCTTTTGCCTACAAGGTAAATTAATCTATTCAGAAACTTAAAAAAAATAGGATGACTACTCAATTAAAATATGTATGCTTCGCCCTAGTTTTGGCGATGTCTTCGACGGGATGTTATTTTGGAGGTGACGATGATGGAGGGGGTATTTTTAGCTGTGCAAGGGGGAGTGGAGCTATCGTTACTCGTACCTTTGATTTGTCCACTTTTACAGGTTTTGAAATCAAATCGGATATAGATGTATACCTCCGTCAAGGGGATGCTCAAAGCGTAGAGGTTGAGGGAAAAGAAAATTTGCTTGACCTGCTCGAATTAGATATTCAAGGCAAGATATGGGACATTGAATTTGATCGCTGTGTAAGAGATATTGGCGAGTTTAAGGTGTACATTACTTTGCCAGATATCAATTTTATTGGAGTATCGGGTTCTGGAAAAGTTTATTCCGAAAATCAGTTGGAAAGCCCAGAAATAGAATTAAAAATATCCGGTTCAGGAGATATAGATGCTGCGATCTTAGTTGAAAAATTGGATGCCAAAATCTCCGGTTCTGGAAAGATTAAATTAGAAGGAGCGACAAATGACTTTTACCTAAAGATATCTGGTTCAGGAGATTATGATGGTTTTGATTTGGATTCGCAAACAGGAACGGTGAAGATCAATGCTTCGGGAGATGTTGAGGTGTATGTGATGGAAGAATTGGATGTAAAAATCAATGGTAGTGGGGATCTGAGCTATAAAGGCTTTCCACTACTCAATATATCGATCAATGGTTCTGGTGATGTGGTTAATGCCAATTGAGGAGGAATAGACCGCTCATGCGATGGCTTGCCTGATTCAATAATTGCTAATCTTTTGCCGAAATCAGGTAAATCATCGACTTAATTTTGACATAACTTGCTTGAAAAGCCTGAAATAAAAGGGCTCAGAATAGCTGGCTAATAAAAACGTATATCATTTTAGGTGTTCAGAGGGTTAATCTCATAGAGGTTGACCCTCTTTTTTTGCTTTGAATTTATCTTTTTCTACAAATTTCTTAACTTTAGATTCGTTCCGGTAAAAATCACACAATCTGGGACTTCTCCTCGCAACTGTTTCGACCAAATTTCCATATTTTGAAAGGTGTTTTCCTTTTGACTAGACAGCGATTGCTAAATTTAAAAAATTAAAGACTTTTTACTTAAAAACAGTTAACCATGAAAAAGCTATTATTTCCTTTGCTATTGATTTTTCTTTCTTTTGAAATGAATGCGCAGCAATTATTTTTTGAAGTTTCTTCTGGCTATAATTTGACCGCTTATGAAGGTTCTACTTATTCTACCGCAGCAGGATATGTACCCATTCGAGCTCGTCTAGCAGGTGGTTTTGAACACATACAATTAGGTGCGGAATACAGTACCGATCTGACAACCCCCGAGTTTAATTTGACAGATCCGGCTAGCGGTGTTTTATTGGGGAGGCAAGAATTTGAAAATAGCTATTATGGTCTTTTTCTACGTGGAAATTTATCTTCTTTACCTGCTTATCGTTTCGGGGTAGTCTTGAGTGCTGGTGCAGGTTTTTATAATACTGAACCCCGCCAATTTAATTTATTGGAAGAAGTTACCAATAAAGAAGATTTCTTGAACATCGACCAAGCCATTGGTTATAATTTTAGAATCGGTATTTCTTCGCCTATTTATACCAACCTCCACTGGGAGATTGGCTACCAATTTAATTATGTCGATTACGATAAAGATGTCAATGGTATCTTGTTGGATCAAGCCTTTCAACCCTATTACCATAGCTTTCAGGCCGGTTTGAGCTTGAATCTGGTTTTTGGAAATGTAGAGAAAAAATGTCGCCGAGTGATTAGTGGCAATCGAAGTAAAAAAGGCTGGTAGGTCGGCGGTTTGCGGTATTCGGTCTGCGGTATTCCAATACCGCAGACCGAATACCGCAAACCGTACCCCCCAAGCTAAAACACCACCAACTTCATTTCCCCCCAATAGCTCCAAGGATCGCCTTCACATCAATTTGCTGCATACATTTAAAATGCCCTTTGGGGCATTGCTTCGACCCAATCTTAGAACAAGGTCTGCAAGATAAAGGAGCGACCTCAATACACGTATTATAGTCCATCTCTTGAGGGTAAAATGGAAACATCCCAAACTCAGGAATCGTATTCCCCCAAACACTTATGATTGGTTTTTTAAAAGCGGCGGCAATGTGCATCATCCCAGTATCATGGCTGATGACTTGGGCGGCTTGCTCAACGAGAGAAGCAGATTGGTGTAGGCTCAGTAATCCGCAGGTATTGAGTACCAGCGGGCCGCAGGCCTCGGCCACTTTTTTTCCAACAGGTGCATCTCCTGGGCCTCCCAATAAAACAACACTTCGTCCTAGCTTTTTACAAATCTCGATGATCTTATCTGCCGGTAATCTTTTGGTCGCATGAGCAGCTCCAATGGCAAAAGCGAGATAGCCTTTTTCCCATCCGGGGAGTTGGTTTTTCTCAAAAAAGGAAGCCAAGTTAATAAGTTCTGAAGGTGGGATAAAATAATCAAGACCCGCTCCATCATAACGGATGCCTAGTTTTTTTAGGCCAGCCATATAGCGATCCACAATATGCAAATTGGGTAATCGATTGATCTTAAAATTGACCATCAACCATTTTTCCAAATTGATTTTATCAAAGTCAAAAGACCTTGCTTTTAATCCTCGCTTTACTTGTCCGCTTCGCCAATTTTTATGCAAATCAATGACGTAATCATAGTTTTCCTTTTTTAGCTGTGGCAAAACTTCGCTTACTTTGTTTTCGATGCTGTAAATCTTGGATACATATGGATTGGCTTGTAGGAGTCCGCGAAAAGATTTTTTGGTCAAAAAATGAAGTTCCGCATCCAGCTGTTGCTGGACACAACGGAGTACCGGGCTGGTGAGCACGATATCTCCGATGGAACTAAAGCGAATGACAAGTACTTTTGGCATGAAACACAAAGTTAGTTTTTTAACAGAATTATAATAAGCTTCTGCAGACAAGACCTGTTACCAATCTAAAGAACTAAGGTCATAAAGGGGGAAATAAGTTTAAAACTAATTTCTCCTAGTACATTGTAAATTAAGTAGCTTCTAATTTTGGGTTATTGTTTTTTTGTTCTAATCGAAGAACGCCCGGAATCTCATAGCCTTAGCTATGAAGATGAGGACGAGATGAAGAGTAGAGCAAAAAGGCATAGTCAAAATTGATAGATATTTATTTTACAATGTATTAGATTATCTAGGATAGTTCCAATGCTATTGGCTACCATGACTCAACCGAACAGATCGAAGATTCGTAGGATTGTTAGCTTTTTCCTAAATTTGTTGAAGAAGTTGTTTGAAAAGAACTGCTTTGATGGCACTTTTTAAACAACAATATTGAAAAACCATTCTACCTCGTTGACTTCCAGTATGCTCAACAAAATCATAGGAAAGGTCTATTACTTAAATCGCTAGGCAGGTTCCGTATGACCTTAAATAAAACGAAAAAGACACATGAAAAACGCAATTATCCTATTTAGTATTTGTCTGATAGCCCTATTAGTATGGGGGTGTAAAACGAAGCAATATACGCTCGAAGAATACCAAGATCCACAGATTTCCTTTGGGAGTGGTGGTGGATTTACGGGGATGTATACTCGTTTTACGCTTTTCGAGAATGGCCAAATTTTTAAAAAGGGAGGAAGCGAAAAAGAATTTAGTGCTTTTGCTAATGCCAATAAAAATGATGTCACTCAAGTCTTTAAAAACTATGAAGTACTCCAAATAAATGATATCGAATTGAATGAACCCGGTAACATGAACTATTATATTGAGTATAAAGACAAGGACAAAACCCATAAAATAACTTGGGGAGGTGTTAATAAACAACCTTCTGAGAATTTAAAACTGTTCTATGGATTGCTCAATAATTTGGTCAAATCGGCATCTGAAAAAAACTAGACCATAGCATTTTCAAAAGATCCTATCCGATCTTAAAAACTAAAAATAATGAAATTCATAATCACCTGTCTTTTCTCTTGTTTGATCTGGAGTAGTACCCTCTACGCTCAATACCAGAAACCACAAGCGCCTGCTAAGGCCACTAATCCAAGCCCTGCAAAAAAGGAAGTTCAATTGCAAAGACCCGCTTCGGTAAATCCACAGTCGCTACGGTCAACAGGAGAGCCCTTACAAATTGAGAAATTTTCGAAGACCATCAATTTATCCCATCAGCAAGGATTCCAATCGGACTTAAAAATCGTGAAGGATAGAAAAACAGGATTGCCTATTTCTATTTCTGGTCAAGCCAAAAAGCTAAAAGAAACAGCTTGGGCTAGTCCAGAAGCTGCCAGTTTTGCTTATCTCAAAGAACTCAAATCGGTACTGCAAATCAAAGAACCAGAAGCGGAATTTAGCTTGAGAAAAAAACAAATGGACCAAGGTGGGAACCACCATTTACGGATGCAACAGGAATATCAAGGCATTCCCGTTTTTGCCAGCGAAGTGATTGTACACCTCAAAGGCGGACAAGTTGATTTTTTTAATGGCCGATATTTTCCGAGTCCAGATTTGGCCACTACCATTCCTACGATCTCTAGTGAGGCAGCGATTGAAGTGGTAAAAACAAATGTCCAAGAAGAGTCCACACTCAAAGTACTCACTGCCACGGACTTGCACTTTGTCCCAGAGGGACAACAATTCAAAAGTAAATTAGTGATTTACCACCTAGATGGACAAGCAGATGCAGAACACTTGGCTTGGCAAATTACGGCCTTTCCAAATATCACAGATCGCTGGGAATATTTTGTCGATGCACTAGATGGAAAAGTTTTACACAAAATCAAAAATAGCTGCAAGTTGATGCACGATCATCAAGCAACTTGTGGGCATTCTTCCGAGACTGCTCCTTTTGCTAGTCCTGAGTTAAAGTTGACTCCCACACGGGATTTGTCAGATAACCCAATGAAACAGGAGACCGAAGACTTCAAATTACTTGGAAAAGAAACCGCGACGGCTACAGACTTACTCGGACAAAGTCGGACGATCAATGTATACTCCGTTGGAAGTACTTATTATATGATTGATGCAGCTCGCAATATGCACACTGCGAATAGTGCGGCGCAATCCAGTTTTCCGGATGACCCCAAAAGTGTGATTGTAACTTTAAACGCTTCTAACACTTCTCCACAAAATAATAATTTCACCTATGACCATGTCGTTTCAGGAAACAACCAATGGAATGACCGTACAAGTGTATCCGCTCATTATAATGGTGGCGTAGCTTATGATTATTTTGAGTCGATTCACAGTCGAAATTCCATCAATGGAACCGGAGGAAATATTATTTCTATAATCAATGTGGCGGATCAAAATGGCCAAGATATGGACAATGCTTTTTGGAATGGCGCGGCGATGTTTTACGGAAATGGAAAACAAGCTTTCAATGCACCACTCGCCAAAGCCCTAGATGTAGCTGGACATGAAATGTCACATGGGGTAATTCAAGCAACCGCCAACCTGACCTACCAAAATCAGGAAGGAGCCCTCAATGAATCTTTTGCGGATATCTTTGGAGCTATGATGGATCGCAATGATTGGCAGATCGGAGAAGAAGTGGCCAATGGCAGTATCTTTCCTAGCGGGACGATGCGCGATATGCAAAACCCAAATAATGGTGGAAACAGCAATGATTTTTATTGGCAACCCGATCACATGGATGATTTTGTAAATCTTCCCAATACCCAGAGTGGGGATTTTGGAGGAGTACATATCAATAGCGGTATCCCCAATCATGCTTATTACCTTTTCGCTACCGCGATTGGAAAAGATAAAGCAGAAAGAGTCTTTTATAAAGCGCTTGATGATTATTTGGTGGCCTCTTCGCAGTTTGTAGATTTGAGAATCGGCGTCTTGAAAGCAGCCGGAGATCTTTATGGACAAAGTGAAATTGATGCTGCCGCAAGTGCTTTTGATCAAGTCGGAATCGCTGGTGGACCTGGTGGAGATTATGAAACCGATACAGAGGAAAATCCCGGTTCAGACTTGATTGTCTTTGCCGATTTGAATACCATTGATCTATACAATCCTGCTGCTCCTGCGAATACCAGTTTGATCACTAATACTGGGCAAACATCAAGACCAAGTATCAGCGATGATGGTTCTTTTATGGTTTTTGTAGATGACCAGAGTCGATTGGTTGGAATAGACATTGATTGGACCGCTGGGAGTGCAGAAGAATTTTACCTAGAACAGAACCCACAGACGATTTGGAGAAATATTGTGGTATCAAAAGATGGTTCTAAGGTTGCCTATTTGTATGAGCTAAATGGTACCGAAAGAGATAAGGAAGTGACGGTTTATGATTTTAATATTGGAACATTCAAAACCTTTACCCTTTATAATCCGACCACGAGTAATGATGGATCGAATACTGGTGATGTCCAATTTTCGGATGTCATGGAGTTTGATGTCACAGGAGAATACCTGATGTACGATGCCTTCAACGAACTCTCCGGAGTGGGGGGCGAAGATATTTCTTATTGGGACATTGGTATCATGAACGTCTGGAGCAATAACGCCAATAACTTTGAGGAAGGAACGATCACAAAAATCTTCTCTGGCTTGCAAGAAAACGAAAGTGTAGGGAATCCTACTTTTTCTAAAAATTCGCCTTACATCATTGCCTTCGATTATTTTGCGGTAGACAATGTCGGAGAAGAAACTTATATACTCTACGGAGCGAATATCGAGCAAAACGAAATTAATATTCTTGATGATGAAATTTCTAAATTGACCTTCCCAAGTTATGCTCCTGATGATCGGGAAATCCTATACAGCGATGTTAATGGCGGCGATGATATTATTATCAAGCAAGGACTAAATTCGGATAAGATATCTGGCGATGCTAATTTTACAGGGCTAATTGCCGATGCCACTTGGGCGGTTTGGTTTGCTGTAGGGGAGCGAGATTTAGTTGGACTAAATGATATAGAAGAGACGGTAGATTTAACGGTTTTTCCTAATCCTTTTAATGAATCTTTGACGATGCGTTTTGCGGCGGAAAGAGGAGGCGAAGCTCAGGT
>CAYQRA010000353.1:0-7207 GCA_964419315.1 uncultured Saprospiraceae bacterium
ATGACTAAAACAATAGGTTCATAACGAAAAACTTAAGTTAATCCAGCTAAAAAAAGTAATTCTTAGATCTGACTATAAAGAAGGATCAAAGAATAAAAAAATCAATTTGAATTGACTTTTCGCCGCAAAGTTACGGGAAAAGTCCTATTCTACAGGACTTTATAACAAAAAGATATGGAATAAATTCCGTAAAACGAGCCAAAATCGGAGGCTTTCCTCTTATTTGGCGGGTATAAAATCAGGACACTTGCCAAGGCAAGCATCCTAAATTGTTATTATTTAGACATTTCTTCTGATAAAATCTTCACTACCTCGTCGATTGTTTCCTCCTCAAGATCCGTTCGACGGATCAACTCGTCTCTACTCAATTCCATAACAGAGCGAGCAGTATCGCAACCGATATTTTTGAGTGCATCAATGATCCAGCTATCGATTTCATCGGAAAATTCTTCGAGATCGACATCGTCGATTTCTACTTCCTGATTGTTTCGGAATACATCGATTTCGAAACCAGTGAGGCGACTAGCCAATTTGATATTGGTTCCACCTTTTCCAATGGCCAAAGATACTTGGTCTGGTTCGAGGTAAACCGCAGCGCGTTTGGCTTCTTCGTCTAGATCAATGGTATTGACCTTTGCAGGAGTCAAAGCTCTTTGGATAAATAAAGAAACATTATTAGTATAGTTGACAATGTCGATATTTTCGTTGCACAACTCTCTTACAATTCCGTGGATTCTAGAACCTTTCATTCCTACACAAGCCCCTACAGGATCGATGCGATCATCATAGGATTCGACGGCTACTTTTGCTCTTTCTCCAGGAAGTCTTTCAATACGTTTGATGGTTATCAGTCCATCTTCGATTTCAGGAACTTCTGCTTCCATGAGTTTCTCTAAGAAACTTGGATCGGTACGAGAAACGACAACCACCGGGTTGTTATTCTTCATTTCAACGCTTTTGATTACCCCTCGGACCATATCTCCCTTGCGGAAAAAGTCACCACGGATCATTTCGTTTCTAGGTAAAATCAATTCGTTGTCGGTAGAGTCGTCCAGAATAAGGATTTCTCTTTTTAATATTTGGTGAACTTCACCAGTGATAATGTCACCGATGCGTTCAGAGTATTTTTGATGAATTTCATCTTTCTCCAATTCCATGATTCTAGAAATCAAGGTTTGGCGGGCAGCCATGATCGAACGACGGCCAAAATCTTCAAGGTGCAACTGCTCGTAGCATTCTTCACTGATTTCATAATCTTCGTCGATCGCTAAGGCTTCCGAGATTGATACTTGGCTACGATCATCTAGGACCTCACCGTCCGGTACAATTTCTCGTACTCTCCAGAGCTCTAAATCTCCTTTTTGGGTATTGACGATTACGTCAAAGTTTTCGTCAGAGCCAAATTTCTTACGAATCAAAGTACGGAATACATCTTCCAACACCCGAACCATGGTAGGGCGGTCGATGTTTTTACCGGCTTTAAATTCCGAGAAAGTATCAACAAGGTTCATCATAAGGCAATTTCTTTTTTCTACATTTCAAACTAGGCTGGTCAGACCATAACCTATATTAATTAAATGAAATCTTAACTATTGTTTTTGCAATCTGTGCCATTGGGATTTCCGTTTGCACCGTTTGCTTTACTTTTTTCTTACCTACTTTGACGCGTTCTACGCTTTCCAGTGTAACCATTTCTTCGGTAGCGGCAATGAGTTTTCCTTTTTTCGTTCCGGTCTCCGTCGTTACTTCTACTTTGCGACCTAGGTTTTTGATATACTGTCGTAAAAACTTGAGTGGTCGAGTAATTCCAGGAGAAGATACTTCCAAAGTGTACTTTTCTCCGAGCCACCCCTCTTCATCAATATAGCTTTCTAAAAAACGACTGATCTTTTGACACCTTTCAAAGGTAACCGAGGAATCACTATCTACAAAGACCTCCACCTTATTATTGATACCAACTTTTAATTCTACGAGGAAGAAATCTGTAAAACCTTCTTCTTGGAATTTTTCCTCCAGCAATTCTGGTATTTTATGTTCAATCACTGTCAAGTCGTTTAATTCTTGGACACCTCAATTCCTATAAAAGAAAAGAGGGAACATTTTCGTGTTCCCTCTCTCGTGAGGATAATTTGTGCAAATATAGTATTTTTCTTTATAAAATGCAATAGATAATGTTATGGCAAAGTTATTTCTTTGGTCACTAGTTGGTATACTTGCTTTTAGTCATTGACAAAGCCTTTTTTCTCCTTTCACTCTTTAGCTTTTCCTATAAACCATTCCCTCATTCCCCTGTTTCATTAGCAAATAGTACCTTTACCATATGCAAATTGACGAATTACTCCATCGAGCCCTCAAATTTGAATTTCTTAGTGCGGAAGAAGGGGTTTTCCTTTTGGAAAATGCCAGTACCGCAGAGCTGATGTACGTTGGCAATAAACTGAGAAAGAAACAGGTGCCAGGCAATAATGTAACTTGGATCATCGACCGCAATTCAAACACCACTAATGTGTGTATTGCCAATTGTAAGTTCTGTAATTTTTATCGCCGTCCTGGCCATGAAGAATCTTACACGACGACTATTGAGGAGTATAAACAGAAAATAGAGGAGACTTTTGCTTTTGGTGGAGAGCAGTTGCTTTTGCAAGGTGGGCACCATCCTGATTTGGGGCTACAGTATTATGTAGATTTGTTTAGTGAGTTAAAATCTTTATACCCCAATCTTAAATTACATGCATTGGGGCCACCAGAGATTGCGCACATTGCTAAGTTGGAAAAAGCGAGTCATATAGACGTTTTGAGGGCATTGAAAGAAGCAGGTTTAGATTCATTGCCGGGGGCGGGTGCGGAGATTTTGAGTGATCGGGTTCGCCGTTTGATTTCTAAAGGGAAATGTGGTGGACAAGAATGGCTCGACGTGATGCGAGCGGCTCATCAGCTGCATTTGACGACTTCGGCGACGATGATGTTTGGTCATATCGAAACGAATATGGAGCGGATGGAGCATTTGGTAGATTTGCGACAAGTACAATCAGAGAAACCGGAGGGAGCCAAAGGTTTCTTGGCTTTTATTCCTTGGCCGTTTATGGATGAAGATACGATTCTTAAAAAAATCAAACGCGCTCGGAACACTTGTACCCCAGATGAATACATCCGTATGATTGCTTTGAGTCGCATTATGTTACCTAATGTGATCAATATTCAAGCTTCTTGGTTGACTGTAGGTAAGCAAACCGCACAGGTTTGTTTGCATTCTGGAGCGAATGACTTTGGAAGTATTATGATTGAGGAGAATGTGGTTTCTGCTGCGGGTGCTGCTTTCCGTTTTACGGCAGATGGTATCCAACAAGCCATTAGAGATGCTGGATTTGAACCTAAATTGCGCAATCAGCAATATGAATTTCGGGAAGTTCCGGCTAATATTCTCCAACAAGATTTGGATCGAAGTCAGATGATTGTAGATTAGGTTTTTTTTCAGCGATACAAATAGTACCTTGCGCTGGCAAGCGAATTGGCTTTTTGACAGTCTTATTATAGTAGGTTGTTAAAAAGAAAAAAGAAAAATTTAGAGAGAAGTTATTTGATCTCCATATAATTTCTGATTACAGACTATAGAACAAAATGAATAATGGGTAAATTAAGACTTGCTAAAATTGCAACTGATAGCTGGGAGTTGGAAGATGGCGAAGCTAAGAATACAGCGAATCCAACTTCTTTTTTTATCCCTTCTTTGGAATCTCGCCAAAATTTACTTCCTGACGATAAGGCCAAGTTGATCCTACGAATCCGCACGATCAACGATAAAGATGTCGAAGAAGATAATGTGGAAGGAATGTGGGTTATTGTAAGAGAAAAAAAGGAAGATTTCTTTGTAGGAATACTCGATACTACTGCGGAATGTACCGACGAAATGAAAATGGGCATGGAGGTGCTTTTTGAAGCGCGACATGTCGTTCAGGTTCATGTGCAAAAAAGGAAACCGAAGTAAGCTTCGGTGAAACGTTCCCTAAGGCTTTGTTCTTTTTAACGAATCAGCAAAACATCACCAGCGAAAGTCTTAATGGCCTCGTCAATAAAGCGAGCTTCCACCAAGTAAACATAAATCCCTTCTTGTAACTTCTTGGTATTGGATCTTCCATCCCAAGCGCATTGGATTTGACCCGCGGAGCAATTTTTTTCCTCAAAAAGAATTCCGCCCCAGCGATCAAAAATGGCAAAGCGCTCAATCATCGCTACATCTCTCCCTGTATAAATTTCTAGTAGATCATTGATCCCATCATCATTTGGGCTGAAGGCATTGGGAATAAATAATTCATAATTTTTTACGACCTCTATTCTTACTTCTTCAACAGCACTACAGCCAAGTGTATCTTCTACAGTGATTTGATAGGTCCTGCTTTCAAAGGGCAAAACTTCAGGACTTTCACAATCCAAACAATCCAAATCAAAAGTAGGAGTCCAAACAAAAGAGTAAGGGAAATCAGAAAAGATAATGGTACTCAGTTCAAGGGACTCTCCCAAAATAATGCTCGTATCTTCAATGACCGAAATATTGATTGAACTGGGTTGGGGCATAATTATTTGAGTATCGAGTGCGCAAGCATTACGGTCTTCTATTCTTAAGTCATAGGTCTTTGCCGAAAGGCTATCCAAAAAAGTGCTTTCGATCATTCTTCCTTCCCACCAAATTAAATAATCAGGCGATCCCCCCTGAGGAATAATTTCAAGGCTTCCATTTTGATCACCAAAGCAAGTAGGGGGCGTAAAATTTAAATCTACTCCAAGTGTGAGCGGGTCTTCTAAAACAATCGTTTTTTCAGCGATACAATTTTTGGAATCTGTAACCGTCAGAAAATAAGTGCCTGCCGAAAGTTGATCAATAAATGGAGTATTAGAACCATTGTCCCAAAGGAATTGATAAGGAGGTACTCCCGCAAAAGGTTCGGCTAAAAGGCTACCATTGGATACCCCAGGACAGGACGGAGCTTGCGCGTCAATAGCAATGGTCGCCTCCGTTAGAAAATAAACCACAAAGCAATAGGTAGAGTCGCAGCCCAGAACAGTAGAATAAATATCACAAATGGCGGTATCCCTAAAAATTTCTAAACCTTGATAAAAAATACTCTCCCCCGGACACAAGGTATCTGTTCGCGTTTCAAAATAAAAGGTGTCGATGACTCCTACCTCTATGGAGATGGTAGAGTCACAACCATTGAAAGCCGTATAAGTGAAATCCATTTGAGTACCTGCTGGCACCGTTTGTCCACCAAAAAAGAAGCCTCCATTTTCACAAGCGATGGTATCGATTTGTTGGAAGCTGTTTTCTAAAACAACGATCTCAATAATCGTGTCGATATAGCTTTCTTGCTTAAGGGTAAAAGAGATGTCGTCAATTGCAAAGTCATTGCCGAAGGCAACGGTGCTTTGATTGGTGATACAAATAGTAGCGGTAGATTCACAATCTGAATACCATTCTGCTGAAAACTCTTTCCACACACAAACGCCATCTTGTATTTGTAGTGGCGATCCCAATAATTCATTATTGATAGAAAACTGTAAGATGGAAGGTTCGGTGGGATGGACATTGGTAATCCAAGCAGAGAAATTATAATTTCGTTCAAATTCTAGGTCAATGCTTTGGCACCAAACATTTTCATTCAGAATAGTAGCGCCATCTACAACGAGCATTCGTCCGGATCCAGTAGGACTGTGGTCTGAGCAAGGAGAAAATCCTCCGTTGAATTGTTGGGGATTGGTAAAAATGCCATAATACCCCTGATTGGTACTTGGGGTCGCTGTAAAAGTATAATCACTCTGAAAGCCTGTGTTGCCAAGTTCAAAATCGCCATTGGTAACAAGGTTGAGGTTAGGAGTAGGGATCATTTCTACGTAGTAGGTGGTCGTCTGCGTCGGTGTAACCGTTGGGTTATAAATAGTTGGGTCGTCGATATTGATGGAGGGGTTCCAGAGGTAAGAGGCGTATCCGGGATAAGTTTCTATATTGACAGATTCTCCTTCACAAATCTCGATACTAGGAAGAATGCCACAGGCATGGACGGGGAAGAGTCCAGAGCATCCGATTGCAAAAAATAATAATAAACCAAAACTTCTTATCTTTTTCATGATACGAGTTGTTCCAATTGTTTAAGTGCCTTTTCGGCAATGGTCTGTCCAATAGATAAACTGGAAGTAGCTGCGGGAGAAGGTGCATTGCAGACATTGATAACTCCGGCAGATTCTAAGATTAAATAATCATCCTTGATATTACCATTCTTGTCGACCGCCATTGCGCGTACTCCTGCTCCACCTCTAGTCAAGTCCTCTTCTTCCAAATGAGGAATCAAATGACGGAGTGCTTTGACGAATGCTGATTTTGAATAGGAACGGTATAATTCTCCCATGCCGGTTCGCCAATATTTTCTTGCAATTTTTTGGAATCCAGAGTAGCTAATCGTTTCCAAAAATTCTTTTCCATGAAAATCCCAACGGCTATAGCCCTCTCTTCGAAAAGCCAATACGGCATTGGGGCCTGCTTCGATTCCGCCTTCGATCATACGAGTAAAGTGAACACCTAGAAAAGGAAAGTTGGGATCGGGTACCGGATAGATTAAGTTGTTGACGTAATATTCTTTTTCCTTTTTTAACTCGTAGTATTCTCCTCGAAAGGGAATGATTCGGAGGTCTAATTTTTGACCACTAAGTTGGGCTATTTTATCGGAGTATAAACCGGCGCAATTTATTAATAAGGATGCTGAAATTTCTTTTTGCTTGCAAATAATGATTTTATTCTTCCCTTTATTTTTTATTTCCTTTACCGCGCTAGATAAAAAGATAGACGCTCCTGCTTCTTGTAGAAGGCTAGCATATTTTAAGGCTACTTTTTGATAATTGACGATCCCTGCTTGGGGAACCCAAATGGCTTCTACTGCTTTGACATGAGGTTCGATTTCAGCGACTTCTTCTGGGCCGATTTTTCGAAGTCCTTCCATCCCATTGCCCAAGCCTTTTTGGAAAATGAGTTCTAGTTGCTTGCGTTCTTTTTCTTGAGTCGCGACGATTACTTTTCCACAGCGGTCATAGGGAATATTATGCTTGGTGCAAAAATCGATAAGTTGATAATAGCCTCTTTGGCAGTTGAGGGCTCGAAGACTTCCGGGTTGGTAGTAAATGCCAGAGTGGATGACACCGCTATTGTGGCCACTTTGGTGGC
>CAYQRA010000354.1:0-7197 GCA_964419315.1 uncultured Saprospiraceae bacterium
TCCGGCGCCGAACTCGGGTGTGTTGGTCTTGCCAACGGCAACGGCACCTGCCGCTTCTGCACGAACTGTTTTAGATTCAAAAGAGCAACCTCCGCGATCGATTAATGCAATGTTACCATTAAGTTCCTCTGGGTTAAGTATTTCTTCACAGCCATCTGTGTTGAATGGGTCATAAGTTTTGTCCAATACTTCTACAATTTTTGCGGCAATAGGAATTGCTGGAGGTAGAGGACCAAAACCATTTGCACCAGATTCTGTGGCCACCGCAGAATAAAAACCTGCTACGCTGGAAGGAGCGGTGATTTCCAAATATTTTTCTCCACCACCAACATTTCGATTCCAAACAAACATTTGCATCGTACCAGAGCCACCATCACCGGGAGTACCGAAATTGGCATTATTGACACTACCCGTTAAAAAACCATCTTGTGATTGTGCCAATACGGGGTCACCACCTTGTCCTATACTTTCGTAGTTTCTAGCTTGGAAATTACCTGCTGCTTCATCAAACCCATATTGGTGGGTAAAATCGTGAATAGCATTAACCGCATAGAATAAGTTGACTGTTGCAGCATCTGTATAAGAATCTACTCCTGCATTTACATCATAAGGAAAATCAAATTGGAGGTCTGCTCCACCATCTGGTTCGTCTCCTTGAGGAGCATTATCAGCGTCTCGATCTTGAAAAGCGTGGACGTTATTTCCTCTTGTAATGGTATATTCGGGGCCGTCAACTCCATTGGTATCATGCCATCCAAAAGGGGAGGCCATTGGGTGAGCAGGTTCTGTTACCAATTGGTGAGAGGTATGTGCTGGACTTTCGCCAGGGAATGGAAATACTCGGTAAGCTTCGCCTGCCGCAGCAGTACTTTCTTGACTTAAAGCTTTTTCTACTTTGACGGCAGGAGTTCTGCTTGTTTCTCCGCAATGTCTATCGTGATTGTGAAAAGCATCGTGGTTGAATTGACAAGACACGGTGTAATTGTGCTTATGTACCAATTCGCCAGTTTTGGCATCAACATACATTTCCCACCAATCGCTGTTGTTTAATTCTTTAATGATCATTGACCAACAAAGAATAACATCTCCGTCTTTATTGAGGCGATATTTCAAATCTACAGGAATTTCATTACCGGAGATCTCTCCTTTGCTAAAAACATAAGATTGCTCGTTGATCTGTTCGATCATTGGAGGTACTCTTGTGCTGGTACTAGCGGTGTAAGTGATTGCAAATTCTAAAGCCTCAGCAGGGCTTAAACTTGGTTTTACTGCATTTACTTTAGATTTGACATCTTGGATAAATGGTGGTGCTCCAATGGTGTAAACATCTCCTTTAGGAGTAATGGTTACATTTAGAATGGCATTATTGATGCTAATTCCACGGTGATTTTGTTGTAGAATTACATGATAAATACCACTTGCACTCGGGTAAAGATCAGAGACGGTTAGATCCCTAATGTCATTATTGGTAAAATTCCACTCTACTTGATTCTCCTCTACAAAACGTAGAGCCTGATCCAGTGGTGTTTGTGTCTGTGCCTGCAAGGAAAAGTTTCCTATCAACAGTACCAGCAAAATGGGAAATGTGTAAATGTTGAATTTCATTGATTATCTTTTTCTGTATTAATTAAATAGTCTTGAGTCCAAATAAAAATGATAGAATTAAAGTTAGTAACGAGCAAAGTATCATCGGTGAAATGCTTAAGTTATTAATTACTAGTTACTTATATTTTTGGTATAAACTTAGGGAAGTTGCTTGTAAGATAGCCTGAGGCCATTGAGATTTATAAATTTAATCAAAAAAAATCAAGCGGTAGGATTTGTGGGCCTAAGAATTGATTGGATGGACGACAAAATGGGATAATTAGGGTCATTTTACTTTAATATGATGCTGATAGAGACTGGATTTGAATTTTTTTCAGAGAATAATAACCGGAAAGCTGGAAATTTGCGACCTTCAAATAATGAAGAGAAAATCCGATAAAATGATTTATGGTCGTCATCCGGTACTCGAAGCCCTACAGTCGGGTACCCCAATGGATAAGCTGGTTTTGCAACAGGGAGTGCGAGGGGATTTTGAAAGGGATATTCGGAAGTTGAGTAAGAAAAATAATATCCCTTTGCAGGTAGTACCGAAGGAACGAATGAAGTCTTTGACTTCTGGCAATCATCAGGGGATTATTGGTTTTATGTCCTTACTCCAATACTATAGAGTGGAGGATGTCTTGCCTATGGTTTTTGAAAAGTCTGAATCCCCCCTTTTGTTGCTTTTAGATGGGGTAACGGACGTTAGAAATTTTGGAGCTATTGCGCGCTCGGCGGAGTGTAGTGGTGCCCATGCTTTGGTCATTCCCAAAAAAGGTGCAGCCCAGATCAATGCTGAAGCACTGAAAACTTCGGCAGGGGCACTCAATATAATTCCAGTATGTCGAGAAATAAGTTTGAGTACGGCAATTGAACAATTGCAGATGGCTGGAGTTCAGGTTTTTGCTAGTGATTTGCGAGCAGAGAAAAGTATTCATGAAATGGATTTTTCTGGACCGATTGCTCTAGTGATTGGAGCAGAAGGTGATGGTGTAAGTCGACCCATTTTAGGGAAGGTTGATGATACCTTTATTATTCCGCAAAAAGGAGAAACAGATTCTTTTAATGTTTCTGTAGCTACTGGGATAATGCTCTATGAAGTAATGCGGCAAAGAAGAATATAATAGAAAATAAAAAACTCCTGAAGTAATCTTCAGGAGTTTAATCATTAACAGCAGGATATAATTAGAGAGACTATCTAATTCAATTGTTGATGGTGGCTTTGGTAAATCTTTTGACTTCGCGAAGCGAAATAAATTTGGTTTTGGACTCCTTCAATTATCCCCAAGGTAGCACTAGTAGTTTGATTCCGTCACCTACGAACTTCTTACCGCTAAAATTGAGTCAAAAATACGTTTACCGTTTAGCTTATAACCGTGGCAATATATTCTTCTTGTTTGGCGCTTTCGCTAAATAGTTTTTTTAGTTGATTAAAATCTTCGCGTAGAAATTGGAAAAGTTCTTCTTTATCTTCTGGAAAGACTTTAAGGTACATTATTGAAGTATTGAATGTTCTTTTTTCAATCAATTCTCTGAACGCCTCCTCACTAACCAATTTTAATTTATCATTGATTTCTTTTACTCTATTAGGAGAAGAGTAGTTCAAGTACTCTGTCATGTATTCGTTTTTAGAAATAACGAAACGCTCTTTGGGAAATATTATTTCGGATAAAATATCAACCACATGAGGACCTACTCCTCCACTTAATATATAGGAGAATACTTCCCATGCTTTTCCGACGTGTACACTTCCTGATTGGTAATTATAAGGATACTCTTTTTTAGCTTTCATCTCTTCAAACTTAATTGAATTGATACTCGATAAAGTAGCGACAACGCCCATTGATTCAAATTTTTAATTTAAGGATTTTTCGACCTCAATTATTATTAGTTCTATCCGCTAGTTTACCGCCAAGCCATCCCATCGGAATATAAGCACCAATTAAATCTAGTGCCGTAAACCAAATCGGAGAAGAGAGCATGATGATACTGGCAATGCCACCAATTAAAAAGAATGCACCGATCCCTATTGCAAATTTTAATTTATTAGTTGCTGCAATAGATGCAGCGGTAAAGGCACCGACTAAGGTTCCTAGCGCATGTGCTAAAAACGGAAATATAAAATGGCGAGGTTCAAACAAATGAAAAGAGGCCTTAAGGCTTTCCATATCTGTTGGATCTACTCCTTCTGGTGGAGGAATAATGGAGCCACTAAGCGTGATAATTCCCATGTTTACGATGCTGCCAACTAGGAATCCGGCAATAACCGCTAAAATGTTTCGGAGGATAGGGTTCATTTTTCTGTATTTTAATTACTTGTTAAATTGTTGATTATCAGTACTTTTTTACGCTGATCAAGTTATTAAAATCTGTGCAAAATTTTTATTTATAGATCATCTATTGTAAAGAATGTTAAACCTTCAAGATTTAGAAAAAATTCTATTCTTTGATTGCAATTAATATTTAAATCAGCCCATCCCTGTTAGTCGCTTGGTAACTTTGAGTAATTTTCTAACCTCACTGATTTCAATTAGAAAAGGATCGAATTCCTCAAAATTGTCGGAGATCAGTTTTAGATGCGTACAATTATGATGTCTATCATAGCATCGTTGTGCTCGTTTTACCCATACGGATTGACTGGATACTACCGCATAAATTTCGTTATCGATCATTTCCATTTTTGATTCAAGCGGCGTACAAATAACCATATCTCCAGAAAGTATAGTCGGAGCCATGCTTTCTCCATTGATGTTGAATGCCACCAAGTCACCAGCCATTCCCGGAATAGTAAATCGCTCATTCTCTTCTAGCAAATCTACACCAATGGTATTACTAGAAAAAGCTTCGATATTGGTGAAAAGAATGTTGGGAGAAAAGTTGATACCCAATGCCATAGCTAATCTTTTTTCAGGGTCAGGAATTCGGCTTTTTCCAAAAGGACGTCCAATCCCCTGAAACATATACGCTTGATTAATACCATATCGACTACATAATTTCTTGACCTGTTCATAGGTGATTTCTCTTTTGTCTTGGAGGTATAAGTCGATGATGTGCCCCTTGGTACCGATGTTCTCAGCAAAGGTAGATTTACTTTTTTGCCGATTGTTTTTGATGATCTCTTCCTTCTTCAGTAGAATTTGGTAGACCTTCTTAAACCGGTTATTCAATTCTCGTCTATTGACCTTCTCCATGATTTAATAATTTCTTATCACTATCAATCAGATTCATTGCAGGAAATAAGCAAGCTTAATTCTTAAACACAAGATAAACAAAAAGTTTTAAAATTAAAATAAAAAACAATTTTTGTTTTGAATTTTTGACCAGAAAACGCGAGAAAAAGAAGAGGGGATAGAAAGGGAGAAGAGATAAAAAAACTCAAGAAGAAGTATCACTACTCTTCTTGAGTTTTTTAGGAGGAAAGACAGAAAATATTTGTTTTCTGCTTGACCTTTGATTAGGAAGTTTAGAGGTTGCTAATCAATCGAATCACTTTAAAGAGTCGAGTGTGTTCATTCACTTCTTCATTGAAAGGATCATATTCAAGATGATTGGCAGAAATGAGTTTTAAGGAAGCAACTCTCCCTTTTTTATTCGCTATTTTCTGTACATATTTCACCCATAATGCGCCATTGTTTTTTATGGCGTAAATTTCATTGTCTTTAATCTCGTGTGGCCCGCCAATCTGTCGACAAATGATGGTGTCTCCATCTTTGATGACGGGGTTCATACTGTCTCCATCAATTGGAAAAGCAACGAGGCCACTTCCGCTTACACCAGGAATAGCATAGTATTGATTGTCTTCTGAGGCAGAACCTCCGACATCCACACCAGAACCTGCGAAAGCTTGTACTGTAGTGAAAAGGATATTACCATTATTGCGAAACTGATGTTCTGCATTATTAGAAGTTGGTAGGTCAAATCCAAAAGGAGTTCCAATACCATCTACCAGATAAGATTCATTGACGCCATATTCATGGCAAAGTGTACGGGCATGCCGATAATCGATAACACGTTTGTCATCTTCATTTAGAAAGGCTCGGATAATATGGCCATAAGAACGATTGCCCAAAATTCTTTCCGCAAAATCTCCCATGCCTTTTCCGCCGCGATCGTTAAGGATAACATCACCGCGTTCTTCCAATAATTGAAAAACTTTGATAAAACGTCTGTTCAATTCAATTCTGTCTTCTCGGATCATAAATAGTGCTTTTATGTGAGTAGGGGCCAAAACAGAAACGACTATTTATATGGCTATAAAAGAAGTTTTAAGTCTCTAAAAGACCAATGCTTTGACGGTTATAATTTCTCCACAATAATAAAACAAATTATGTTAATAAACAAATAGTTTGGCAATTATTTGTTTTTAATAAAAGAATTGTTTGAAGTAAAAAGGAGTGTTAATAATGTGGATAACTTCTTATTGCGGATTGGATAATAGCTGGATAAATTTGTTTTTCGAGCTAGAAAAATGCAAGGTTTTTCTTACTATTCATTCTCATTAAAATTTAAACAAATCATTTTAAAGCAACTTCAGGATTAATATTAGTGCTAATCTATGGTACAGAAAGTACGGCTTTTAAGAGAGGAGGACCGCTTTTTCTAGGATTTTTGGATTATAACAACATATTATTAAAAAATAACATGTTTGGCCTAGTATTTGTGATTAACTAAGCATTATGGATCCCGAATCCATGAATACATAGCTAAAATTTATTCAATTTGTTAATTTTTATAATGTTTTTATGCCATGTTTAGGAATAATTATTACCTTCACGTAACTAGAAAAAGTTAATTTACACTATGGGAAACATTATCTCTTTATTGAACCACAAAGGTGGGGTCGGTAAAACCACCAGCGCTATCAATATCGGCGCAGGTCTAGTAGAGCTAGGCCGAAAAGTTTTACTCATCGATCTCGATCCTCAAGCCAATCTTACCTTATCACTAGGTATTCCTCGGCAAAAAGTTACCATTTACGAATGCATCCGCGGCGAATCTGAGCTCGTTCCTTACACGGTTAAGGATGGTTTAGATATCATCACTTCTTCTTTGGATCTCTCCGGAGCAGAGATGGAGTTGATCAATGAAGCTGGTCGAGAGTATATTCTCCGCGAGCTATTTGAACCGGTGCTGGAAGATTATGATTTTATTATCATTGATTGTCCTCCTTCTCTCGGTCTACTTACGCTCAATGCTTTGACTTGCAGTAATTATGTATACATTCCTCTGCAAACGGAATTTCTCGCTTTGCAAGGATTGACCAAAATCAAGCAAGTGATCGACAAAGTTCGATTCCGCCTTAATAAAAAACTATCTATCGGTGGTGTAATTGCGACCATGTATGATAGCCGTAAGGTTTTGAATCGTGATGTAGTAGGAACTATTCATAAATATTTCGGAAAAAAAGTATTCAATACTTATATCCGAGATAACGTGGCTCTAGCAGAAGCACCTGCTCAACGTCAGGATATTTTTTCTTACAACAAAAATAGTAATGGAGCTAAAGATTACCTGAGTCTTTGCAAGGAAATCGTAGAACGTACAGAGACCGTAGAAGTTCCTGGTTAAATTTCATAGCTAAGGTGCTAGTAGGTTTCCATTTTTGCGAAATCT
>CAYQRA010000355.1:0-7197 GCA_964419315.1 uncultured Saprospiraceae bacterium
TCGCCTATTTTGATGAAACGGATCAACTGGTCGCCTATTATACCACGATCGGTAATGGCAAGGAGTTGGAAGCACATTTCTTAGGCTTTGATAAGTCTCTAAATAAAACCAAGCAAATTTATCAAAACATCCTCTATGATTTGGTAAAAGTTGGCATCTTGGGAGGCTATGAAAAAGTGGTTTTTGCACGTACCGCAATGGGCATCAAAAGCACCGTCGGAGCAGAAGCCATCGATATGTATTGCTACATCCGCCACCGCAATTCTCTGACCAACAAACTCATCCACCAAATCTACGATTACCTCAAACCCGCAGATGACTGGATCGCTCGTCATCCTTTCAAGGAAGGAGTTTAATTCCGCATAAATTTATCTAAGATTTGATTTTGAATATTAATTTTTTTCGTTCTTGGACAAATACCGTGGTCAATCAAAAAGAAGAATAAAAAAGCGACCGTAGGAAGCGTTTGTTCTTCTTTTTGGTTGACTCACACACGGGATTTGTCAGAGAACCATTTTTTAAGAGAGAGAGACCCACTCTTTCTCTATAAAATACGTATTAGGTAATAAAACAAATCTTATGAAGAAAGTACTACTGTTTTTATTATTGACCGCTGTATTATTTCCAAAAATAAATTTTGGATGCTCTTGTATTACTCCTGATTTTTTTTGTGAAAGAATACTGGATTCCAACGGAAATGTTCGAGCGAATATCATGGTTTTAAGAGGTAAAACTACGGGGAGTTCTTCTCTTGGAATGGAAGTTGAAATTTCTGAATCCATTTATGGAGCGCCTACCCCTCAAAGTAGCATTGCTATCCGACAGTCCTTTTGTACGATTTTTTATGGTGATCTGGAAGAAGGCGAAGAATACATTTTTGCTTTGACCAAAGACGATGATGATAATTTTTTTGCACTGAACTGTAGTATCTTTTTCTTGAAAATTGAAAACGAAATGGTCACTGGAAAGATTGCTCCCGGAGTCAATTCCATTGCCTATGAAAAATTAGGCGATGTAGAAGGTTGTGGGAATGTTTTCGATTTGTTTGTTTTGGAAAAAAGTATCTTGGTCTATCCAAATCCAACAATCGGGGAAGTGAAAATAAGAAATACGAATTCTGCCAAAATTTTAGGAGATATCGAATTGAAGATATTTGATATAAGTGGAAAACTACTTCAAATGTATCAAAAAGTAGATGGTCTTTTACCGGAGGAAAATTGGAAAATAGACCTGCAAAATCTTTCGTCAGGCGTATACATCATGCAACTTTCTAACAGAAAAAATACCACGAGTTTTAGAATTGTTAAGCAATAAGCGGTCGATATTCTACCTCTTTTTCCTCCTAAAAATACACTACGATTAGAATGGAATTGATTGAAGTTGTTTAAAAAGTCGTGATGAAATTAATGATAAGTGCTTGGGAATCAAGACGAAGCTCATTTTTTGTTTCGTAGCCAAAGCTACGGTGACCAAAAATAGCTGAAGTATTGGTTATCAATGACTTGTCAAGAAATCATTGAGGGCTTTTTTAAACAACTTCATTGTTCGCTATTGCTCAAAGGTCTATTGATACGCCAACAAGTCTAAAACCATAAAAAAATAGACTGTTCGTTACGACTTACAAGTTGTAAACGGATCTAAGTAGAGGTATCCTTACCTCGAATCCGAAGTATTAGTATTCCATAGATTTCACTAGAGAAAGAGTGCTGTAGGTCTCCGACCTCACCAGATAGCCACCACAACTAATAACTCCTAGACATCCGTCTAGTGCTTTGATTATTCAACTGTACATTATTGCGATTCTGCAAATATTGCAATTGCTTATCTTTTAAAGGCTCCGAAGCTACGTTTTGCAAAGTGGTAGAAAAGTTATCTAAACCATGTTGCTCTAAAATGAGCTTTTGATTGGGCTTTCTTTTTTCTTCTGTCTCAAATACCGCAAACTGAGAATCAATACTCCGCAGTTTAAATCGTACTTCTTTTTGTTTCTCATCCAATGCTAGAATATAGTAGAGTTGATCTCCAATTTTTTGAATCTTCATCCCTTCGGTAAAAGTCGTATCGCCATTAATTACGAGTTTTCCACTTCCCACAATGGTGAACTCATCTTTCTGCACCCACTTTTCTATATTCTGCTGATTGCTTCCTAGCGGACTGTTCCACTGACCAATGAGCCATTGGAATTGTTCTATACTAGCGGCAGCGGTTGCAGAAGTTGTACTGATATCTGCTTCATAGGAAAGGACATTGCTCTCTACATCTAGATCCCTCGCTTGGTCATAAGTTCTTGCAGGAGGAGGTGGGCTTTGTGCTCTGCTATTTTGCGCTTTGGGACTGGCATATTCTGCTGGTGGATATTCTGCCTCTACATTAGAAGCCTGTTCCTGTATTTTTGCGCTTTTACTTTCTTCTTCTAAAGCCACCACGATGTCCGCCATTTCAGAGGCACTGGGTTCCGCAGGGCTAGGGGAATTTACTTCCTTGGCGACTTCGCTTCGCGCAGATTCTGCAACTTCATTGCTTAAGATCACTTCCTTCGATCCATTGGCATTTAATTCAACTTTCTTCTCTTGTTTTTTTGCTTTGTTTGGTCTAGCTTGCGCAATGTGATCACTATTGCTACGTGTAGCACTACTAGGAGCTACGAGTCGTTTATTGCCACTTCCTTCCGCAATTGTTCTGGGACTTTGGTTGAGGTATTTCTGAAAAGAAACAGCGATGGCGTACACTCCTTTTTCATTTTCAAACTTTTCCAACTCTTCCATCACTGGAAGACTTAGCACATCCTTGCTAGCGGTCTGATTGGTATTTTGTTGAAACAAAACACTCATTAAGGCGATCATACTGACCAAGAATAAAATTCCGGCAGCCATACCCATTATTCGGAAAGCAGGACGTGGCCGACCTTGTATACTCAGAACACCATCGAGCCGACTTTCCAGTCGATTCCAAGCCCGTTCGGAAGGACGTTCGTCCAAACCATGTCGGTTATCTTGGAATATTTTTTCGATATCTTGCTTATCTTTCATTTGTATTACTATTGAAAACTAAAAGGCACCATGGATAAAACTTCCTAGTGTGACTTTAGTTTAGATTTTATTTTAAGACCACTTCCTTATTTAATGCTCATCTCCTGCACCCGCCGCTGAACTTACGCCCGGATAATTGCTGGATTCTAATAACTCCCGAAGTCTTTTTTTGGCCAAGATCAATTGGGATTTAGAAGTATTGATACTAATGCCTAATAATTCCGCAATTTCGCGGTGTTTATAACCCTCCAAAACATAGAGGTTAAAAACCGTTCGGTAGCCAGTAGGAAGTTGCTTGAGTAGTAAAAGAATATCTCGTGCGATGAGGTCGTCTTCTGCGCTGACATGTGTTGCTCGATCTGTCTCGCTGATTTCAACTTTAAATTTGAAGTTGTTGCTTTTTCGCAAAAACATAAGCGATTCATTGACCACAATTCTTCTGATCCAGCCCTCAAAACTACCCGCACCATTATATTGATGGATGTTTTTGAGTACTTTAAAAAGACCATCCACCAAGACATCTTCCGCATCTTCTCGTTGCTTGACATAGCGTTTACACACCCCAAACATTTTGGGCGAGTAGCGGTCAAAAAGCAGCTTTTGTGCTTTCCGATCTTGATTTCGGCAGGCTTCTATGAGTTCCTTTTCAGTCACTTAGGTAGTTTTTCGATCAAGACTTTTGGAAGGATTTCTTCCAAAATAGGGAATATTATTTACTCGTTATTCAGGCTTTATAATAAATTTTTTCCGGTGATGCCTGTAGAATCTATTGTATTTCCTTATTTCAACTGTAAAGATGGGATAGAAGTTGCTTTTGGTGTGTTCGAAGAATTAATTTTTTGCTTTTGGGGCTTAAATATTTCTTAAAACGTTTAAGGACAGACGATCCTGCAAAAATCTCCTTGGATTGGAATTATTTCCATCTCCTGCTAGTTAATTATTTATTAAATCAACCTAACAGCAAGGAAATGCCCAAAAAACCGCAAAAATCCTATCTTTGCTGCCATTTCTTTAACCTTTTAAACTTTTAGTCATGGATTCTGCTAATAGTCTTGAAACTCAGCTTACCAGAATAAATCCACTGGAACTAGTTGAGAAATATGATTGTCCACTTTACGTATACGATAGCGCGATTATGAAACGCCAGTATAAACGGATAACGGAGGCTTTTAAGGTGAAGAAACTCAAGATTAATTATGCCTGTAAAGCATTGACGAATCAGACGATTCTAAAGTTTTTTAAGCACATTGGCTCTGGCCTCGATACCGTTTCGATTCAGGAATTGAAAATGGGCTTACAGGCTGGATTCAATCCTAAGGATATTATCTATACGCCCAACTGTGTTTCCATTGATGAAATCGAAATGGCTGTAGCCTTAGGGGTGAAAATCAATATCGACAATATTTCTATTTTGGAGCAATTTGGTCACTTACACCCAGAGGTGCCCGTTTGTATCCGCGTCAACCCACATATTTTTGCTGGAGGGTCTAGTAAAATCTCGGTGGGACACATTGATTCTAAGTTTGGTATTTCGATTCATCAAATCCCTCACGTGCAAAGAGTGATTGAAGCGACTGGACTTAAAGTAGAAGGTTTGCACATGCATACCGGATCAGATATTCTCGATGCTGGCGTATTTTTACAAGGCGCGGAAATCTTATTCAATATTGCCAATTCCTTCAAAGATTTGGAATACATCGATTTTGGAAGTGGTTTTAAAGTACCTTATAAGGAGAATGATATTTCTACCGATATAGAAGAATTGGGCGAGAAATTATCTGTGCGCTTTAATGATTTTTGTCAAGCCTATGGCCGTGATTTGACCCTCATGTTTGAGCCCGGTAAATGTTTGGTAAGCGAAGCGGGATACTTTTTGGTCAATGTAAATGTCGTTAAACAAACTACTTCGACTGTTTTTGCAGGTGTTGATTCTGGTTTGAATCATTTGATTCGTCCGATGTTTTATGATTCTTATCACCACATTGTCAATGTATCTAATCCAAAAGGGAAACCGAGGATTTATACCATCGTAGGTTATATCTGTGAAACGGATACTTTTGGAATCAATCGGAAAATAGCTGAAATTCGAGAAAGTGATATTTTGGCTTTTTATAATGCTGGAGCCTATTGTTTCTCGATGGCTTCCAATTATAATTCTCGCTTTCGGCCAGCAGAAGTCTTTATCCACGAAGGGAAAGATTATCTGATTCGCAAGAGAGAAGTACTTGATGATCTATTGCGCAATCAAGTAGAGGTTCCTCTTTTTGATGCTACTAAAGTAAATGTATAATATGACCAAAAGGAAATCAATTTTTCTAGCCTTTGCATGGATGCTGATCTTGTTTTGTATCAGCTCGGCGATGACTTGTAATAGCAAACGTACGGTCGAAAACGATCCAACATCCGGCTTGATAAAAAAAGTCAAACCACAAGAGGTAATGATCCACGGAGGTGCCTCGGCCAAACTTAAAAATGAGCAATTACAAAGTCGCTTTTTTTTGGTGCGCCATGCAGAGAAAGTTTTGCGGCAGAAAGATCCAGATTTATTGCCAGAAGGTCAAGAAAGAGCGGAGCGACTCGCCAAGATTTTGAATAAGATTCCAATGCGAAGAATCTATTCTACCAATTATAGGCGAACCCAACTCACCGCAGCACCCATTGCGACCAATATGCATTTGCAGGTGATTAATTATACCAGCAAAGCTTTTCCCGATATCTTTAGTCAACTACTAGAACAACCGGGGAATGGCAATTATCTTTTTGTCGGACATTCCAATTCAATACCAAAAATGGTGAACCATTTGACAGGAAAAGAAGTATACCAAAGTATTCCAGAAGAGGTTTACGATAAACTCTTTATTGTAAGTGTATACGAAAACCAAGAGGTCGAAGTATTGGAATTAAAATATTGATAGCTCGAAAGCATTGCTTGATGACCTCCAGCAAGTAATGTTTCAAAACATACAACACTCATTTTTATGACTTTATCAACACGTTACAACCCAAAGGAAATAGAAGATAAATGGTATCAGCATTGGATGGATAAAGAATATTTTCATTCCACCCCTGATGACCGAGAGCCCTACAGCATCGTAATCCCGCCACCTAATGTGACCGGAAAGCTGCACATGGGGCATATGCTCAATAATACCATTCAAGATATTTTGATCCGCAAAGCTAGATTGGAAGGTAAAAATGCTTGCTGGGTACCCGGTACAGATCATGCCTCCATTGCTACGGAAGCCAAAGTCGTTAAGCTGTTGAGAGAGCAGGGAATCAAAAAGTCAGACTTGACCCGGGATGAATTTATGGTTCACGCTTGGGAATGGAAAGAAAAGTATGGCGGAATCATCTTAGATCAACTCAAAAAGTTGGGAGCTTCCTGTGATTGGAAACGGACCCGTTTTACTTTGGAAGATAGTTTGAGCAAAGCGGTATTAGAAATTTTTGTAGACCTACACAAAAAAGGAAAAATCTATCGCGGCCTACGGATTGTCAATTGGGACCCCCTTGCCCTCACCGCCTTGTCCAATGAAGAGGTAATCTTTACCGAGGAAAGATCTCATCTTTATCATGTTCGTTATCAAATTGAAGGAACAGAGGATTGGGTAACAATCGCTACGACTCGTCCGGAAACGATCTTGGGCGATACTGCTGTTGCTGTAAATCCAAATGATCAGCGATATAGCCATTTAAAAGGAAAACGAGCGATCATTCCAATGGTCAATCGTTCTGTACCGATTATTTTTGATCGTTATGTTGAAGTAGAGTTTGGAACTGGAGCGCTAAAGGTAACACCGGCGCACGATGCCAATGATTATGAAATTGGTCAACGCCACAAACTAGAGACCATAGATGTCTTCAATGAAGATGGAACGATGAGCGAAACCGCTGGTTTTTTCATCGGCGAAGATCGTTTCAAGGTAAGGAAGAAAATCGTGAAGGAATTGGAGGCGCTTGGACACCTTGTAGAAATTGAAGATTATAATAATAAAGTCGGTCGGTCGGAACGAACCAATGCGGTCGTAGAGCCACGGTTAATGAAACAGTGGTTTTTGGATATGAAAGATTTTGCCAAGACTGCCTTGCAAGCCGTAGACTCTGGTGAAGTGAAATTTTATCCAGAGCACATGTGGAACATGTACCACAATTGGCTCAATGAAGACAA
>CAYQRA010000356.1:0-7162 GCA_964419315.1 uncultured Saprospiraceae bacterium
TCTACCTTATAAATTTCATTTTCCGTTTTCGATTGAATCGTGCAAAATAGATGCTTGCCATTTTTGCTAATTTCAACATCAAATAAAGGATCCTTTTCCTTATAAATCAGCAAGTCAGACTTGGCCTTTAAATCTCGATACATCAGTTCTCCAGCCCTTCCAATTTTATTGGTCTTTGTATAGAGGAAAGTAGAATCCGAAAACCATTCGGTAGAATAAATATTAGGGAGCAATTCCAATTGCTTATTTTTTCCATATTCGAGTACGGCAATCAGATCTCCAATGATCCCAGTTTTCTCAAATTGAACAAGGATTAGACTCCTGGATTCGTTGGGAATAATTCGTTTGATAAAAACATCTTCTTGTTCTATTTGGAAGGCCGTTAAATCTAAAACTTTTATTTTTTGGATCGAATCTAATTGATAGAAGACAATATCGTTTCCCAAGCTATCTTCTTCCATAAAATAGACTTTTGGTGAAACTAATTTTGAGCCATTAGGCGGGTCGAGATAGAAGTTATTTAGTTTGTTAAAAAGTTTTTTCTGATATTTCTTATCCTCTACCAATTCATTTTGAGCAAACTTATTCTCTTCCGATAAATATATTTTCAATTGATTTTCATAAGAAGGCTGTGCCATCCAATGAAGACTATCTACGATCACTTCTTCATGATAATTGAAAGCATGATAATGCTTGGCTGTCTGGGGCGGGTTAAGATCTTTTTTCTTCTCCTGTTTAAAGCTTGCAAATTGTTCGGAAAGGGGAGTGTTTAACTCTAAATCCGAAATTATCTTTTCCTTTAATTGTAATCGGTTTTCTAAAGGAATGTTGTTCCAATAACTAGGTTGGTAATTTCTTTTATAATGCCTAATTGAAGAAAAACGGTTAGATTTAAAATGGATAGAATCAGGGAAGGGTTTGACGTTTTTGGTTTGAATTTCCTCAACCAATAATTCTTTTGTTGCGGTATGCAGAATAGCTTCTCCATTGTCCTTTTTACCTACTTTTTTGGTTTCTGAAAATTTAATGTTATCAATAGCATAAAAGCCGTTGTGCTTTTTGTAGTTCATTTCTACCTGATAATCTAATGGCATCCTTTTGGCAAAAAAACCATAATCTCTTTTGACCGCAAGTTTGTATTGGAATTTGACCAATGCAAAAGAAGATTTAGTAATGTACATTCTACCAATATAGATGGCTCTTTTATTTTTTTTGGCCATATCAATACGGAACCTGCGATTGGTTGGCTTTGGAAAAAAAGAGATCACATAGCAAGGAACACCATTTATTATTTCAGGCTCTTCTTGCTTGAATTGATATTTTTTAAGTAGAGATGGGTTTAAAAAATCATACTGGTATTTTATTTTATCAAAGGCCAACAGTAGGAGCGGACCTCCCGTTAATGTTGATTCTATACCGTATTTACTTAAGTTTTCAGAATGTCTAGAAGCCACTATTGTTTGATGATCCTCGGCAGTATTAAAGTCATTCAGTAGCGGTCGAAAATAAGGAGTACCTGTAAATTCGAAGGCATAGGATTCGTCATAAGTCCAGTCTTTCCATATTTTTTTATCCAGCTTCTTTTTTGGATAAGCGGTAAAAAAGGTTTTTGTGAAAGCTTCGTTCAATTGAATATAAGTCCCATTTTCGTTTAGGGTTTCTCTATACAAAGCACTCAATATCACATCTTGATTAGCGTAGTTTTCAGAAGTATTTTTAATGGCCTTTTTAAGGACTGTTATGGGGGGAGGCGGAACGACATAGCTGACAAGCACCTCCGCCAGAAATTCAGAAGCGGGAACCAGTAAAACAGTCAAGGGTTTTTGAAGATCAATTTTAGCAACAGGTAGCCTTTGGGTATGATACCCAATATAGCTAATGATCATGGAGTCATTTTCTACGAATTCGGAAAGCTTAAAATAAGCAAGCCCTTGTAGGTCTGTAGAAGCACCGATACCTGATTTTTGACAATAGATATTTGCAAAGGGAAGAGGAGATTTGCTTGCCGAATCCGATACAAGGATTTTAAGATCTTGACCAGACAAAGAAAGGGGTATATGGAATAGTAAAAGAAATAGAATCCCGATTGTTTTAGCTGAACTAGGAGACATCGTTTATACTTATATCTGTGATAAATTAGATTTAGCTTTTCTATTTTTTCAATAGTACTTTGGCAATGAAATTTCTGGTTTAAAATGGGTAGAATTTATTCTAAATAATGCTGCTGGATGGGCACTCTAAAATCTTTTCTCTTTAAAAAATCAAACCGAAGCAGATTTTATCCAAGGCTCCGATTGAACCAATTCGATCCCTGCAGCTGACATCTCCTCTAAAGCACGATCAATATCCCCTTCCACCAAATTTACTCCCCGCGAAGCATCCTGAATCAAATGCGTCTTAAAGCCCAATCGCTGCGCATCCAAAGCGGTAAATTTTACACAATAATCCGTCGCCAATCCCATTACAAAAACTTCGTCCACCCCTTTATCTTTCAAAAGCTTTTGCAAGCCTGTTTCTTTGCGATGGCCATTGTCAAAAAAAGCACTATAGCTATCAATTTCTGGATCTGTTCCTTTAGTGATAATGGCATCAACTTTTGCAGTTTCGAGCTGCGGATGAAGTTCCGCACCAAAGCTGCCTTGTACACAGTGGATCGTCCAAAGTACTTGTGGTAATCCATGCAGATCAATCGTTTGTCCAGGCTTTCGCCAAGGATGATTGGCTGCAAAGCTGCCATGGTTAGCAGGGTGCCAGTCTTGGGAGGCAACCACAAAATCAAATTGATCCATCAGGGAATTGGCAATAGGAATAATTTGATCGGCCTCTGCTATTTCTAAAGCTCCAAAAGCACAAAAATCGTTTTGTAAATCTACAAGAATTAATGCGTTCATGATTTTAAATTTATTTTTTTTGGATTTCTTATTTATCGCGCAACTCGAAATCGCACCACAGATAAAACCCCTTTAATCTCTTAATTGCACTCGCGCCATTCCTTCATAAAAATCTCGTACATCTTTATACAAAGGCGCCAAAGCCATGTCTCCATTTTTATCAATAAATCCAATACCCTCAAAGAAAAAGACCCGTGCCATTCCTTCTCTGAAATTCCAAGCCAAACCAAATCTTGGGCGAGTAATTTCTTGGCCATTGGTATCGAGATAACCCCAGAGTTCTCCGGATTTATAAGCTGCCCTGTTTTCATGGAAACTATACAGTTGATCATATTTTAAGTCAGTCATTGGACTTCCATCAGCATGGAGAAAACCATATTTCCCATTTTTTTCTACGCCCCAAATACCTTCCAAAGCATACCATAATTGTTTGTATTCTGCCGGTACAATGTACTTGCCTTTTTTATCAATTAAGCCATAGAAATCATCGCTTCGCACTGGCGCCAATCCTCCCTTAAAATCCTTGGCATTTTTATATTGACAAGGGATAATCATCTTTCCTGCTAGATTGATATAACCAAATTTTCCATCCTTTTTTATTCTGGCCAAACCATCAGAAAAATTACTTACTTTTTGATAAAGTGGATCGAGAATATAATTTCCATTTTTATCAATCAACCCATAACCTCCAGAAAGTTTTACGGTCGCAACGCCATTCTTAAACTTCCATGCTTTATGGAATTGGGCAGGGATGGCGAGTTCTCCATTTTTATCAAGATAGCCAAAAGCGTTTTCTATTTTTACCCTAGCCAGCCCTTCACTAAAATCATCCAAACTTTCAAACTCATCTACAATAATCCATTCTGCAGCAGTATTGATAAATCCTTTTTTTCCATCAAAGGTTTCGACTCTAGCCAAGCCGTCTGCAAAAGGCCAAGCGGCCTTAAACTGCAAAGGGATTACCTCTTTTCCTTGCTGGTCGATAAAACCCCAATAGGCTTTTTTGCGTACCAATGCCAAACCATTGGAAAAATTTCTAGCATCATCATATTTTGGCGGAATTTGTACTTTTCCGGTAGTATTGATAAAACCCCATTTGTCGATGGCTTCGTCGTATTCTTCTTCTAGGGGAGGCAAAATAATCTTGCCATCTTTGTCTAATTTTGGGCTCGGCTTTTCTGTTTCGCAAGCTAGCGAGAAGAGAAAAACCGTTAATAATAAATAATAAATTTTTGGAAAGGATGACATCATGGTTTTGGGTTCAAATTTCAAAATCCACTCCACGTTTTAATAAACCGTGGTATTTTTCTTTAGCAAGTTGTTCGTATTTTTCTTTGTCAAAAGCATATAAAATAGCTGGGCGATGTGCAACATTTTCTTGTCGACCGACTTCCTTAAGAACGCCCATTTTTAGAATTTTAGTTCGAAAATTTCTTTTATTTAATTCTTCGACTCCCAATACGGTTTCATATAATTTTTGCAATTGGGAGAGGGTAAAATGCTCCGGTAATAATTCAAAACCTATCGGTTGATATCGGACTTTGGCGATTAATCTACTGATGGCAATGTCCATGATTTCTTGGTGGTCAAATGCAAGCTTTGGCAATTGATCTACATTATACCATTTTACATTCCGAGCATCAGAGGCCGCCTTTGCGGGGTGAGCCGCCAGATTGACCAGAGCAAAATAAGCGACGCTTACGACCCGCCCTCTAGGGTCTCTTGCGGGTTGTCCAAAAGTATATAATTGTTCAATGAAAACATCTTTAACTCCTGTTTCTTCCTCCAATTCTCGGAGCGCTGCGGCTTGTAAATCTTCTTCCATTTCTACAAAACCACCGGGTAAGGCCCAACAGTTTTTAAAAGGATCATTGGCTCGCTCGATCAGCAAAACTTTTAGCTGACTCCCGACTTCATAACCGAAAATAATACAGTCAACGGTCAGAGAAGGGCGAGGGTATTTATAGGTATATGGCATTCGTGTTCGTTAGTATTTTTTTGAAGTTTTGATGGTTGGGCATCTTTTGCGCTACCTCATTTGGCAATATTACCAATAAACTCCAATTTCTTATTTTCCAATTGTGTTTCTAAGAGTACCGGGTATTTCTTTGCAGTAATTTGCTTTAACTGCTCTAGTGTTCTTTGGCGAATATCGTGAATATTTGGCGAATCATAAACGAGTTGACCTTTTTCAAAAATGGGAACCAATAAATCTTCTTCCCGATCGTAGTCAGATGCTAGTTCTGGGACTATAAGTTGATCCTCTTTTAGTAGGTTTTGATCGTAGATAATATCTCCAATAATTGCATTGCCCAAATAGCGACGACGTACTTGTTGGATTCCAGGGTTAGACGTTTTTATGGCCTGTTCAGAAAGTTTGACTTTGTATTCCCATTCGCCGAATTTATTTTGCAAGGCAGATAATTTATAAACACCTCCCAAAGCAGGTTGATCATAGGCGGTACTCAATCGAGTTCCTACGCCCCAAACATTGATCGCGGCGCCATTGGCTTTCAATTCCGCAATTCGATATTCATCCAAATCATTACTCGCTACAATTTTTGTTTTAGAAAATCCTGCCTGATCCAAAAGGTAGCGAGCTTCCTTACTTAGGGCCTCCAAATCTCCACTATCGAGTCGGATTCCTAGTAGATCATGTCCCTTTTTGCGCAAAGCTTTTCCTACCTCAATAGCGTGCAAAACGCCTTTTCTGGTATCATAGGTATCGACTAGAAAAATACAATTATTAGGGAGAAATTCGGCATAGCTCTCAAAAGATTTTTTCTCCTCTTTAAAAGCCATCACCCAACTATGTGCATGCGTTCCTCGCACAGGAATTTGGTAATGCTTTCCCGCCAAAAGATTACTGGTGGCATCACAACCGCCAATATAAGCGGATCTACTCGCCATGAGTCCTCCATCAATTCCATGACTTCTACGGAGGCCAAATTCTAGTACTTGATCGCCTTGAGCAGCACTTACAATTCGCGAAGCTTTGGTGGCAATTAAAGTAGAGAAATTGATTAGATTCAATAAAGCGGTTTCTATCAATTGGGCCTGTAGGAGAGGACCGGTAATTCTTAGAAGTGGTTCGTTGGGAAAGACAACCGTCCCTTCAGGAATCGCTGCCAAATCGCAAGAAAAAGTCATTCGCTGCAAATAATTCAAAAAACTTTCGTCAAATAATGTCTTACCATCTGCTCCTTTTTGTTGGCCCAAGAACTGAATATCGTCCTTATCAAATTTTAGGTTTTGCAAATAGTCAATGGCCAATTGCAAACCCGCAGCGATAGCGTAGTGGCCTTTAAAAGGATTTTTCCGAAAAAATAAATTAAAAACCGCTGGGCGATCGTATAATCCATTTTTCCAATAGCCGTAAGCCATCGTAATTTGATAAAGGTCAGTCAGCAAACTGAGTTTGTCTTTATATAGCTTGGAATGAGTATTCATGCAGAATGAATTTAGGTACTTAGTTTTAATTTTAAACTAAGCTATGGCTTTTTCTATTCTAAAGCAAGAGTAGGGGATGTTTTTTCGATTTTTTTGTGGGAAAATCCAAAAATTCTCTCCTCGATTAGTGATTGGTACTAAGCGGAAAAACTAGTTATTTGGAGTCAAAAGTAGCTGAGGTACTATACTAAGCATTGACTAACCATCTTTCAATTGGAAATAGCTTCTAAAATTGACTAAATTACTTTTTACAACTTCTATAGATACCCTTAATGGACTTTTATCAATTTTGTACAAGCTGTGGATTAGGCTATTGGTGATTTCGAATGGAGGTTTATCTGTAAATAAAAGATCCTTCTTATTCAGAACGGCTTCGATTTTATAATTCCGTTTTAGTTCTTGTATCTTTTCTTTGATGACTACTTGTATCAGCTCTTCTTTTTCTCTTTTGGATACCACCAATTTATTCTCTAAATAAGCATTTAACTGAATGACTTCCTTTTGCAAATAAGTTAGGTATTCTACCCATCTTTCATATTCCTTTTTGGACATACATCCCCCTTCATAAAGTTTAAGGCATCGAAATAAATTAACCTTGTAGAATTGAATATTATCTGATTTTAAACTATCCAAATTCGGTCTTAATTCCGAGATCCCTGTCCATACTTCTAGAATGGTGTCTTTTACGAAAACTTCTATTTTTTCTTGATCAATTACAGCAATCGAGGCTTGACTTTTCAAGTTCTGTTGAAAAGCAATCAAACAAAATAAAAGGACTATACCATTTTTGAGTTTCATAAAAGTCAGTATTGATTCTACTA